>VEMY01000019.1 GCA_009711825.1 Bacillota bacterium
TTTCCGAAGCTGTTAAGACCGGCAACAAGTTATACTGCTGGAACACGAAGCCAACCTGAGTACGACGAAAATCTGCCTGTTGACGGTCATTGAGTTTGTGCAAATCTATGCCCTGGCACATAATTTTGCCTTCAGTGGGTTGCTCCAGAAGACCCAACAAGTATAGGAGCGTAGATTTCCCGGAACCGGAGGGGCCAACAATTGAAACAAATTCCCCCTCCTCAATACTCAGCGAAATGCCGTCTACAGCTCGCACTGCATACTGACCGGACTTATATTCCTTAACCAAAGCGTTTGTCGCTAAGAATGGCATATGGTTTTTCCCCTTTCACTTATTCTTCGCGGATTACTTGTGCCGCCGGAATCTTTTTGGCGCGCCCAGCTGGCACTAGCGCTGCCAACCCTCCAACCAAAGCAGGCAACAAAACGAGCAACAAACCGTTGAGCAATGGTTTCGGCGGCAACAGCCCGAAAACATACATGTAGAAAAATCCAGCAGCCACAGTCCCAATAACGCCACCCACCAAGCCAAGGCTGACCCCTTCGCAAAACAGGAGCCCGGAGACGGTATTGTTCCGCCAGCCGATTGCTTTCAACAGCCCGAGCTCTTTTTGTCGCTCCCTGAGGTTCATCAACAGCGCATCGGTTACTGCCAACCCTGCCACAGCGAAAATTAGGCCGTTTAAAACAAAGTGATAGCCTCTGAATTCCAATGCCAGATACTCGCCCAGCAACGTTTCGCCCATCAGTGATTGCACACCAAAATATACAAAAAAGCTGAAGGCCAGCATCCCAGCGGGTATAATCATTGCCAGGAGGGTGACAAAGGTCCGTCCCAGGCGCAATGTTAGTCCCCGCAGAATAAAGCCCAGGGGGTGTGCCCCGCCAATCCGGGACTTACTTTTTAACTCACCTTGCCTGACCCCAGCCAGGGGTGGGATGAAGATGGTGCGAATAAGCGGTGGTATTCCACCAATCAGAAAGGTAACGAGCACCGCCGGCGCAACCAATAGCAACACCATAGAGTCCAGATACCGCTCGCTGAACATCCAGACCAAGGCAAGTACTGTGGCAGTCGTTATCCCGGCCAGCAGAGCGACAAGCAGAGTTTCGGTCAGGGATACCCGAAACACGGTGCTCCGCCGCCACCCTAAAGAACGCAAGGCCGAGAACTCACCGATCCGCCCCACAGCCGAAATATATGTAGTATTGCCGATAAACAATGTCCCCACCGCCAGCAGTCCTAAAGTAATCCAAAAGGTGCCCCGGTTAGTCTCTTCATAGATGCGAATATGAGTGCCCAGCTTAATCCAATGCTGTTCCACCACCCCGTATAGATCTCTGGGCTCACCGTCTGCCATTTGATATTCCGGCATCACAACCGTGATTTTCTTATGCCAATTATAAGGGTTATATTGAATTTGCTGGTACTGATTGCTTAAATCCTCATAGCCTAATTCGGCTAAGGGCTTTTCCAAATGAGTCATAACAACCGACAGCAACTCTTCTCTCTCGGTTTCCGTCATTCCTCTAGGCAAGATGAACATGGGCTTTTCGGTGTCCAGGAACCAATCACGCATATCCGTTTCCAGGGTATAAAAATCGATTGTGGTAGGCATACCTGTTGCCAGTTCAAGCTCCTGAATGCTGTCTTGAAGAGCAGATACGACATACTCCAGGTAGTTTTCACGCTCCGCATTATTATAACTATATAAGTGGACGGGCTTACGCTGCTGGGACGAACCAAGAACGATATCCGCGTGCAACCCGGTGCGCTCTTCAATTTGCTGAGCGATATATGCGATACGCAGCTGACTCTCTTCACTCATATCATCTACGCCAGATACCCGAACCCGCACAGAATCTATGCCAACATCCCCCAAAACATCTGTTGCCTCCAGGGGAACCAGCCCGCCAATTGGCGCACCGACAAAATCATAGGCATGAACAAATCTGGCGTAAGTTTCTGGTGGGACCGGGGCGCCGTTAAGACCGCTCAACACTATTTCGGGACTGGAACGGTATATTTCCAGCGGCGCCGCAACCGGCGAGTCGCTTTCCATCACCGAAAGCAGCTCTGGGTCAAAAGTACCGGCATAGGAGTATTGAATTGTGCCACCAGTTAATGAACCCGGGCGGTCATCGCCAGCCGGCCGCCGGAAGACCTGGTTTCTGCCCCCCAGCTCATACCGACCGGTGACATCCTGATTCAAAGGATCTAGAGATAAGCTGCCCCCCAGTGTATGGGAAAAGAGAGCAATTTCGCCCCCTGAATCACTGTACTCAAGGCCCTCCGGTGCCCGAAATTCGGTTTGCGCAAAGGTTTCGCCAAATCCCGGCAGAGTCAAGGGAACCTCTAAATTCAGATCAAAGTCTTTGACATGCTCCTCTTTCGCCTGCCTAAACAAGTTCCTGTCGGTATCCGCCAACATCTCTACGGTTTCCAGTCTGGGTGTCATTTCAGTCAACCGTGATAGACTTACCGATGCATTCCCCTCCGGGCCATAGTACTGGTTCAATATAATAGGAAGATTGATCTGTCCTTCACCATCCCTGTAATTTCCACCTTGGGAAGGCAAATCTCCTTCTATTAGCGCCCTATCCAGGCCATGCAAGGCCGCCTCCGCTTCAAGATCCACCGCAACCACATTTATGGTAAATTGCATGGCGCTAAACCGGTACGGGGGAATACTGAGCCCGGCGTTATAGAACAAACTTATGGGAATCTCATCATATTCTGTTCCAAACTCCATAAAGGAATCGTGGCTAATAAAATAACTGGTATAGCTGGTTTTGATATTTTCAATTCCGTTGCTTTCCGTTACAGTAATTACTTCTTTATAAACCCCGGGCTCTAAATTATCATAAGGCATTGGCACACCAACGCCTGATTGAACATACGCGGGACCAACTACTGCCAGGGGCGCCGCCACCTCAACTCCTTCAATATCCCGAATTGCTTCCAATTGAAGGACAGATATCTCGTGATCGGAAAAATGATTGGACTGAAACTTACTGCTAACACTTTCATCGGCCTTTTCAATTTCGCTGACTGCCGAGTGCGGTCGAACCAGAATATCATAATCTGTCCGCCAGTGCTGAGCCAACTCTTCGTCAACAGTGCCCTGGATCGACCGGGCTGTAGACGCGGACAAACCAGCGGCAAGAGAGACAAGCAAAATGCCCAATAAAACTAGAAATAAGCGCTCCTTACGTCGAAACAAAGTAAGCACAAACCATTAACCCCCTTCAGGTACATTCACTTTAAAGAAATCCAAGGTAAATCATCGGTGTAAAACTATTCTCCTTGCCCTTAATTTCGTTTTTTTTTTATTTTCCTGCAACTAGGCTGGAAAATAATATCCATATTACAATTTGTTTACTACTGGCTTTTCTTCCTCTCCGCGTTTATAATGGAGGTAATCAGTGGCAAATCCTCTGAAAGGGGTTGATTAGTATGAGAAACGAAAACAAGGTGGTTGTCCGTTAACTTCATACCGGGCGCCTTTGGCACTTGTGCCGGGCAATGCCCATCCCCATTCAAAGAGCATACCCTGAAAATGCCGAACCACAGGGATACTCCTGTGGTTTTTGTGTGCGCTTTTTTAGGGATGTATTAAGGAGGATTTACTTGAATTTAAAAGATTATGGCTGGAGCCCACAGTTGGCAGAACAATTCCAGCCCTACGAAGAACAGGGCCAGATTCCGGCCCGTGTAACCGCATGCTGGTCCTGGCAGTATGAAATCGCAACCGACGAGGAAGTGGCCCGAGCGGAAATATCCGGTAAACTGCGGCACAATGCCCTTTACGCCGCCCGGCGTCCGGTAACCGGCGATTGGGTGGCGGTCCAAAAGGCCGATTCAGAAAAGTATATTATCAATGCTGTCTTGCCCCGCTCTAGCTGCTTGCAGCGACAACAGGTAAACGACAACCCGGAGGCCCAGGCGATTGCCGCCAATATTGACGTCTGCCTGATTATCCAGGCACTTGCGGGCGATTATAACCTGGCCCGGCTAGACCGCTATATTGCCCTGGCAATAAACGCCGGGGCCACACCGCATATTGTGCTGACCAAAGCCGATCTTGTCCCTGAGGCCGACGAACTGGCAAAAGCCGTGCAGAATCACCATCCCGGAGTAAAGATAGATGTGGTCTCGGCTGTCAGCGGCGCCGGTGTCGACCAGCTTCGGCAACAACTGAACCCAGGCCGCACCTATGTGGCCATCGGCAGCTCCGGTGTCGGCAAATCGACGTTACTCAATGTCCTAGCGGCAGAGGAGCTGATGAAGACCGCCTCCGTCCGTGAAGAGGATCATCGTGGCCGCCACACCACCACCCACCGACAGCTATCTGTCCTGCCCGGTGGCGCGCTCTATATCGACACCCCGGGCATTCGCGAGCTGGAACTGTTTGCCCCGGGCGGACTCACCGGCACGTTTCAAGACATTGAGACCCTAGCCGCCGCCTGCAAGTTCCGGGATTGTACCCATGAAAACGAACCGGGCTGCGCGGTTCGCCGGGCGCTTGAAAGCGGCGAGCTTACCCAAGAGCGCCTTAGCAATTACCATAAACTGCTGCAGGAAGAAGGCATGTTTCATAAAAAGCAGATCCGTCTCAACAAAAAGGTGTCCAAGACCCGCATCAAACGCAGAGGTGTGCACTATAAGGATTATGTCCGTGGTGGCACGGACAAAGACTGGCTGGGTGACATTTAGTGATTACAAAGGAGTTGATGCAGATGAACATCAAATACCAGACAACAAAAGACCTGCCCCAACAGGCAGTGCAAGAACTGTATAGTGATGCCGGCTGGCTTGCGTACACAAAAGACATTGATGGCCTAATGCGGGCGCTTGCCAACTCCCTGGCGGTTATCAGCGCCTGGGACGGCGAAGAGCTGGTGGGCCTGATCCGGGTGGTAGGCGATGGCCAGTCCATCCTTTATATCCAGGATATCCTGGTGCGAAAATCCCATAAACGCTGCGGCATAGGCAGCGAACTGCTAAACCAAATCCTCGAAGAGTTCCGTCATGTTCGCCAAAAGGTGCTGCTCACCGATGAGTCGCCCGAGACCAGGGGTTTTTATGAAGCCAACGGTTTTCAATCCTGCGACAAAGGCGAAACCGTCGCCTTTGCCCGCTTTAACTAAAAGAGGGATGCCTGACCGGCATCCCTCTTCGCTTATCCATATATCATAACTACTGAGTAGAAGATCTAGGGGAGATGAGTACGACCTGACGGACCTTCTTGCAAACAACTGTTCCCCTCTCTCCAAATATATAGTACAATATAGCTGGGTGGATGTGCAGGCCACAGATCCAGGAGGTGACTGGCAGATGAAGAGCAGAATCTATATCGCCATCGACCTAAAGTCTTTTTATGCTTCGGTGGAATGCATGGAGCGCGGACTTGATCCAATGACCACCAATCTTGTTGTCGCTGATGATAGTCGAACTACAAAAACAATATGTCTTGCCGTCTCCCCCGCTCTAAAAGCCCACGGCATTCCAGGAAGACCGCGGTTGTTTGAAGTTGTGCAAAAGGTTAAGGAAATTAATGCAAAGCGGCGGCGCAAGGCACCGGGGCATACCTTTACCGGCTCTTCTTGTGATGACAATGAACTGAGTTCTTCCCCTGACCTATCCTTGGACTATATAACTGCACCGCCGCGAATGGCCCGCTACATGGAGTACAGTACGAGAATTTACGATGTTTATTTAAAGCATATCGCCCCTGAAGACATCCATGTTTACTCCATTGACGAGGTCTTTATGGACATCACCGATTACCTCAACACTTATAAACTTTCGCCCCGAGAACTGGCTAAGAAAATTATCCTCGACGTCCTTGCCACCACGGGCATTACTGCCACGGCAGGAATAGGCACGAACTTGTACCTGGCTAAAATCGCCATGGATATCCAGGCAAAGCGTATTCCCACAGATGAAAGTGGTGTCCGTATTGCCGAGTTGGATGAGATGAGTTATCGGCGACTATTATGGTCCCATCGCCCCATTACTGACTTCTGGCGCGTAGGCAGGGGCTATGCAAAGAAACTGGAGGGAAAAGGCCTCTATACCATGGGCGACATAGCAAGGTGCTCCTTGGGTGAGCCCACCGATTTTCACAACGAAGACCTGCTGTACAGACTTTTCGGTGTCAATGCCGAACTGCTCATCGATCATGCTTGGGGATGGGAGCCTTGTACCATCGCTGACATCAAAGCATACAAACCCAGCGCCAAGAGTGTGGGCTCGGGTCAGGTCTTGCATAATCCCTATAGCTTCGAAAAGGCTAAACTGGTTGTGCGAGAAATGACTGAGTTATTGGTGCTGGACCTGGTGGATAAAGAGCTTGTGACAGATCAGATGGTGCTGACGGTGGGATATGATATTGAAAACCTCAAGGACGAAAAAATACGCCAATCCTACCATGGCGCAATTACCACCGATCACTACGGTCGTTCTGTTCCCAAGCATGCCCATGGCAGTGTTAACCTTAAGGGGCCCACATCCTCCACTAAGCAGATTTTACAGGCCGTCATGGAGCTTTTTGAGCGCATCGTCGACCAGAACCTTCTAGTCAGGAGGGTCACCATTGCGGCAAACCACGTAGTTGATGAGGCATCTATTGGCAAGACTAACGACATTGAGCAACTTGACTTGTTTACCGACTACCAGGCCGAGGAGGTAAAACACAAACAAGAGGAAGCCGAACTAATACGAGAAAGGAAAACCCAAGAGGCAACCCTGGCCATCAGGAAAAAATACGGCAAGAATGCCATCCTCAAGGGAATGAACCTGGAGGAAGGCGCCACCACCACGGAGCGAAATAAGCAGATTGGAGGGCATAAGGCATGACAAGGTCATATGAAGACATTATCAACTTGCCTCGCCATGTATCGAAAACCCGGCCCCCTATGTCGATTATTAATCGTGCCGCCCAATTTGCCCCCTTCGCCGCCCTTACCGGTCACGATGCCGCCGTCAAAGAAACCGCTAGACTCACCGACAAGAGAGTGGAGTTAGATGAGTGCGAAAAGGAAAGATTGAACGACAAACTGCAGCTTGTTGCAGAATGCCTAGAGGACTATCCGGAAATATCCATAACCTACTTCCAGCCTGATAGCAAAAAAGCCGGTGGCTCTTATGTTACAACCACCGGTCAGGTGAAGAAAATAGACGCATATCGGCGTGTCATCGTCATGTCCGGGGGGATAACCATACCCATTGAGGAAATCCTGGACATAGACGGCAGCTTATTCTCACAAGCTGAGGATTGAGCAATTACTTGTCGATCTTCATGAGCAGTAAGCTATAAATCGGCAAATATCTCCTGCACCGACAGCTCTAATCCCTTAAATGTCTCTGAACTAACCACATCTCCCGCAAAGAAAGTAGTAAACTTAGCCACTTCCCGTTCTGCGGTAAAAGAATAAAACGTCAGTTGCTTGGCATCTGGATCTACAATCCAGTATTCTGACACGCCGCTCTTGCGGTATAGCTCCAGCTTAGTGGCAAGGTCCTTGCCCTTCGTAGAGGGAGAGAGGACCTCGACAATTAATGTCGGTACGCCATGGTACTTATTATCCTGTACCTTGTCCTTATCACAGACCACAACAATGTCCGGTTGAACCACATTCGGATCTTCCATAAACTTGGCAGCAAAGCCAAAAAGCCGGACATCAAAGGGTGATGTCAATGGCTGGCAAGATTTGTCTCTGAAATAATTATAGAAACGACCGGCAATCTCATTGACTACCACCTGGTGAGAATAACTGGGGGCAGCCAACAGATATACCTCGCCACCAATCAACTCATAGCGTTGGTCAGAGGACTCCACCAGCGCCTCGTATTCCTCGTAGGTAATCTTTCGTCGGGTGGTCTTATAATTCATAGCCTCTTCATGAAGGATGGCGTAATCCGGCACAGTGTACTTAGTTAACTTGGCTACATTTTTGCCGTTTTTCACCACGATGATATCTTCCTTTTCCAACATGGCAAGGTATTTGCCAAAGGCATTCTGCAAGTCTGTAGAATTGACCCGCATAGTACCACCTCCTGCCACAAGGATAACAGAGAATAGCTATTAGCTCAACAAAATATAGCTATTATATTTCTTATGTTCCCTATTATACAACATAATATTAGTCACATACTGCCCTACCCCTTTTAACAGACAACAGGTCATTTTTTATTTCCACCTATAGATATACTTCGGAACGATTCAGGGGCGCCTTTCGGCGCCCCTGAACTGTACTATTCTTCGTTGTCGTTTGCTTCCATCAAGCTGACAAACTCTGCAAACACCTGATCCAAGACGTTTTCATCGTCCACAGACACATACTCTTCCGCGCCATCTTCACCCTCGATAATCTCCAGGATGATCACTTCACCCTCGTCTTCATTCTGGTCTGTTGGATAAAAGATAGCGTAGTTCTTGTCTTCGTGTTCAATCGCTGCCAGATATTCGCACTCCACCTCGGTGCCTTCTCCGTCGGTTAACACCAACAGGCCGTCGGTCTCAGTCACGTTAATCTCTCCTCTTTAATAAAGATTGTTCTAAACTACTCTACCCAATTTTTGCAGGAAAAATCAGGTTGCGAGTACTAACAATACTATACTTTATGCCGTGTGTCTACAACAATTCATAATCTCCTGCGCCGGTTACATTTCCGTTACTATAAAGGATTTTCAAACTTACCAAGAAGATAAAGATTCTGCTTCAAGACTGGAGGAACATGCTATGGAAAAATATTTCGGCACTGCCCGGCAACTGCTGGAGCAGGGACTGGCCACAGAAATTACATCTTACGACGAAAACAACACCTATGACACCGCAATCCAGTTTACAGAGGACCTGGAATTCTACCTGGAACTTGCCAGGGGCCGCAGAGTACTGGACATCGGTTGCGGAACCGGGAGGGTGATGCTGCCCCTGCTTCAGGCAGGTGTGGATGTTACCGGCATCGATATGTCGCCGCATATGCTGAAACTGGCGGCGGAAAAGCTGAACGGGGCCGGGTTCACACCGGAACTGCATCAGGGGGACATGCGGGACTTCAACCTAGAGAGCGAATTTGACCTGATCATCATTCCCTACTATTCGATGACCTACATGCACTCAGATGCAGAACGCAGCACGGTGCTGAATTGCTGCTGGCGCCACCTCGCCTCCGGCGGAATGCTGGCCTTTGACTTCGATGCCGGCACCAATGAGACTAATTTAAGCAAACCCTGGCTGGGCTTTGAAAAGATTGATCCCAACTCCGGCGACGTGACGATCCAAACAGTCCAGATGAACCAGGTTGACCCGCATCTGCGGATTATTAACATGATCACCTACCGAATTAACGGTTCTGCATCCCGCATCGATGTCAATGCCAGCGTTGAGGCGTCCATCCCTGCCCCCAGGATGCAAGCGCTGTTGGAGGCTACCGGGTTTAGCGTGCAGGAATTTTACCAGGATTATCAGTATACTCCCTATGCCGGTGGCGAAGAGTGTGTGGTTGTCGCGAAGAAAGATAAGTAAATTTAAGGACGCCGGCGGGCGTCCTTTTACATATCGTTACAAATACTAGTCAAAATGCCGGTGCAGGAAATCAACTATCCGTTCCCGGTAAAACTCGCTATCATCGGCCAAAACATCATTGACAATCAGGTGGTCTTTGTCAGGCGCAATCCACAGCTCTTTCTGGGTGCTGCTGTTTTGCTCGTGGAGGGTCTCCCCATGGTAGACAGAGGTCTGGGTATCGGCCTCTCCATGGGCAATCAGCACCGGTATATCCGCCAGGTTCTGCACCGAAACGGCGGGGCTTTGCTGTACCGGCCGGACATTATATTTTTGCCACAGCACAAGATTAACAAAGGGCTGAAAAGCACTGACGAACAGCTCAGGGGCGCCGTCCCGGAGCATATAATCGCGGACCTGGTCCTGCAGGGACAGAAACGGGCTGATTGCAATAATCCCATCAACATTGCCGAATTCGGCGGCAGTGTTGATAGCGGTACTGCCACCCATGGACAAACCGTACAGGATGATTGGCTGTTGATTAAACCGTGAATCTGCCTGCAAGAAGTCAATAACCGCAGTAACATCCAACGTCTCCAGATAGCCAAAGAACAGGCTCTCGCCCTCGCTCTGGCCATGGGCCCGCATATCAATTACAACCGGGGTATAACCGGCATCATTGATAAACCGGGCATAGTCAAGTAGGGAACTGGCATCCATGCCGTGGAGAATCAACACATTGCCTTTGGCTTCCGGATTGGGTGCAATGTATGCATTAGCCGTCTGAACTGGTGACGCTGGCTTGCTCTCCTTCAAGTTGATAATCTGCCAGCTCAGCTCCGTTTATTTCCACCCGCAGATCCGCCATCTCAGAAATAACGCTGTTGGCGATAACGGTGCACACAACACCAAAAATTAATCCTGATATGAGAATAAAAATGCCAATGATTATCGTGAACCGCTTGCGCTTTGCAGTCTTCATATCTTCACTCCTGTCATCGATTAGACTGCTTCAATTATACATGGTTAGCATCCTTAACCTGTAACGACAGTGTATCTTTTACGTTACGCTCTGATAAAGGGAGGTTTTTGCCTGCCAGTTCAGTGGTTTTTACTAAAACAAGCAGGATTCAGGCTGGAACAAAAAGAAGAAGTATATAGCAAATTCTAGCAAACAAACATCAAAGGAGGGAATGTTATGAGCAAGCAAATGATCCGTCTGTCCAAAAGAGCGATCAGAGAGCTGACAAACAGTAAACCGGTTTTATACATCATTACAAGCAATAACGGCACTAATATCTATACCGGAACTGCAAAACGGGGCGAATTGAAAGATACCCTGGCAACCCATTTCTATGGCCAGGAAAACCATGTTCCTGGCGCCCGGGTGAAGATATTCGAGCTTAGCAGCATCAAGGACGCCCGAGACAAGGCCAAGGAGATCATCGAGCAGGAGCAGCCCAAGTACAATCTGGCCTAACCGCAAATCAAAACAGGGGAACGATGCGGAATCGTTCCCCTGTTATTTTTATGCTGAGCTCTGGGCCCGGCAGAGCTGGTGATAGAGGCCGTTTTCTTTCAGCAACTCTTCGTGGGTTCCCTGCTCTAGGATCTCACCTTCTTTGAGCACAACAATTTGGTTGGCCTGCTGAATTGTGGACAAACGGTGGGCGATGACGATTGCCGTCTTGTTGCGCTTCAGCTTGGTCAGGGCCTGCTGAATGAGGCGCTCGGTCTGGGTATCCACTGCTGAGGTGGCCTCATCGAGAATCAGGATTGGCGCGTCCTTGAGGAAGGCCCGGGCAATGGAGATCCGCTGCTTTTGGCCGCCAGAGAGTTTGACGCCCCGCTCGCCGACCCGGGTCTCGTAGCCGTTTTCCAGGCCGAGGATGAAGTCATGGGCATTTGCTGCCTTGGCGGCAGCATATACGTTCTCTTCCGACGCCCCCGGGGCCCCGTAGAGAATGTTCTCTTTGACGGTGCCGTTGAACAAAAATACGTCCTGGGACACAAGACTGATTTGCTTCCGCAGGCTGAGCAACGTCAGTTGGCGGATATCTTCGCCGTCAATGAGAATCTCCCCGCTGTCGGGGTCATAAAAACGTGGAATCAGGCTGGCAATTGTGGTCTTGCCAACACCGGTAGCACCGACCAGGGCCAGGGTTTCTCCCGGTTGGACGGTAAAGGAGATGTTCTTGAGCACCGGGATGTTGTTCACATACTGGAAGCAGATATCCCGGAACTCAACTGCACCCTGGACATTCCTCAGGGCAATGGCGTTGGGAGCTTCCTTGATTTCGGGCTCCTGCTCCAGTAGAGCCACCACCCGCTCGGCACTGCCCAATGCCTGTTGCACACCTTCATTAATTTGACCGAGGGCAGTAATCGGCCGGTAGAACATCTCCAGATAGAGGAGAAATGCCACCAGATCTTCCAAGGGTAAGGAGCCGGTTAAGGCTAAGCGACCGCCAAAAAAGATTACGATAACAGTGCCAATGCTGGACACAAACTCCACCCCGGGATGAAAGGCATTGGTTAGCTTCAGGGCTTGCAGAATAGATTTGGTATGGGCGGACAAAGACTTCTGCGTCCGTTTGCTTTCATATCCTTCCTGGGTGAAGGCCTTAATCTCCTTGATTCCGGTGAAATTATCCTGAAGGATTGCATTAACCTCACCAATCCGCTCCTGGGCCTTGCGGAACAGGGGACGGGATTTCTTGCTGAACTTTACGGCCATCCAACCCAAAAATGGCATTGGTATCAATGTGTACATGGCAAGGGTGACATTCATGGAAAAAAGGATGACAGCAATACCGATGAGCATGATGCCGTTTACCATCACCGTGGGAATTGCGTGGGCCAGGAGAATTTCGAAGTTCCGGGTGTCATTAATCACCCGGGACATGAGATCGCCGGTTTGTTTGTTGCTGAAAAAACGCAGCGAAAGTTTCTGCAAATGGTCATACATCGTCTGCCGGATGTCGTTGAGGATGTGCCAGGCGGCAAAATGAGATATGTAATTGGTGCCAAACTGGGAGAGGGCCCGGAAAATATAAATACCGATCACAAGGATGGTTAAGATGTTAACCTGCCGCAGGCTTCCCTGGCCTTCAACACCCTCGGTTACCGTTTGAATCAAGCTGCGGATTGCCCAGGGGCCAGCCAGGTTCATGCTGGTGACCACCAACATACATAAGGTGGCCAACGCCAACCACCACTTATATGGTTTTGCAAAATGCAATAATGCTTTTAATTCCTTCAGGACTGTTCCCTCCCGCTATCTTGGTCCGCTAATTTACGCAGTAACTTAGCGAGCAACGCCAGTTCTTCTCCGCTCAGGCAGCTCATACGTCGCTCGATATTTTGGCGATGCAAAGGGAAAAGTCTCTCCTTGAGCTGCTCGCCTTCCTCAGTTAGCTTTACCAGCCACACCCGCCGATCCCGGGCAGAATGTTCCCGGTAAACCCAACCATTCTCAATCATTCGGTCGACGAGACCGGTCATATTGCTGGCGTTACAGTGTAGTTCTCGGGCCAGTTCATTGGCAGGTATGCCCTGCTCTCCAATATGGTAGAGGGCATGAAACTGCGGCCAACTAATGCCATGCGCTTCTATCTGCTTCCGCAGATCATTCTTGAGCGTACTTGTGGTGTTTCTAAGCAACCAGTAAACATCCCGGCTTAACGAATGGGCCACAGCCGCCACTCCTTCACATGCAAATAATTCACATCTGAATTATACCGTAACCGAACAATGTGTCAAGGGAACGCGCTATCCGAACCAAAAAAAGGATCAGTCCGTAAACTGACCCTTTATATCACTACCAAATCTCATTCAATTCCTTCAGCAAAGAAAAGATGTTTGACTCGGTATTTGCCAGGGCCGTAGCCGTGACCTTTTTCAGGGGATAGTAAACTGAAAAGAATTGGACACCCGGATCGGCACCCAGCACATAATAACGTGTAGTTTCTTCATTTACTTTCGCCATGTAAACACCGAGACCATAATAAATACCGACATCTGCATTCAACGTTGCCCGGGGCGCGAGCATTGCCTCGGTCATTGCTTCAGAAAGCAGCTTACTGCCAATAAGGTGTTCCCAAAAAGCGTTCATATCTGCCGCAGTGGTAAAGAGGCCACCATCAGGGCCGCCGATTACCGGCACCGAAAATATATTTGTGCGCCAGCCCTTTAAATCCTCGTCATAAATGTGCCCCCTAGCAGTGTTTTCCGGCAACATATCCATCCGGAAGAAGCCTGTGTTTTTCATCTGGCAGGGTTTAAGCACATGCTCGGTCACAAACTCCTGGTAGCTTTGCCCGGAAATCGTCTCAACTACAAGGCCCAGCAGAATATAGCCGGAGTTGGAATAAGCAAATCGCTCGCCCGGCTCAAAGTTCATTTTCATCGCTTGGAACAACGGCAGAAAGTGCTTCGGCGCTGTCAGTTTGTAGACCGGATTGTCAGCCCAGATTGCCTCAAAATCATCGGTTACAGATTCATCGAAATAGTCGGGAACGCCAGCCGTATGAGTCAACAACTGCTCCACAGTTATGGCCGGCGAAAAATGAGGAAATCAGCGTCCAGAATATCCAGCAATTTGTCTTCTAACCGCAGCTTACCTTGATCAATTAGCATGCACACCGCAACCGCCGTAAAAATCTTTGTCCCGGAAGCGATACCAAACCTGGTTTCGGGATTGTTCGGCAAACATTCTCCCATATTCCGGGAGCCGGATGCTTCTTCGAAAATAGCTCCCCCCGCATCCTGTACAGAAAATACCCCGGAAAAATTGTCTTCTTGGTTCCATGCCTCATATAGAGCCTGGATTTTCGTCCGCATATAGTCACACTCCTCTTAAATAATCATGCTTTGGTCAGGTATTCTTCAATCACTGCCAGAAACTCTTGACCGTAGCGCTCAAATTTTACGGCGCCCACACCGGGAATTTCCAGCATTGACTCCCGGTCCCGGGGCTGCCGGCTGCTCATCTCCCGCAAAGTATTGTCGGGGAAAATAATGTATGGGGGCAGGTCAGCGGCAGCTGCCAGTTCACGGCGCAGCTTGCGCAACTGTTCAAATAGCGTGTCGACCGGTTGCGCCTGTTGGATGCGCCGAATACGCCGACTGACCTTTTCCCTGCCCTTCAGCACCGGCCACGCCCGTTCCGTCAGTCTCAGCACCGGCAAGCTGCCCTCGGTAACAGCCAAATAGCCCTCCGCCGTGAGGATTTTAATCAAGTCCTGAATCTGCTCCAGGGTGTGTTCCCGCATTATTCCGTAGGTCGACAAACTTTGAAAACTCAATTGCCGTATGCGGGCAGTGTTGGATCCCTTCAGGACCTGGGCCACCAGGGCGACGCCAAACCGCTGCCGGGTGCGTACAACGCAGGAGAGGATTTTTTGCGCCTCGATTGTGATGTCCTGAACATCCGATTCCTCAGAGCAATTGCCGCAGTTCCCGCAAGTCCCCAGCTGGCTGGTTCCCTCAAAATATTCCAGGATATAACTGCGTAGACAGCCTGAAGTATGGCAGTAATCGACCATTTTCTGGAGCTTCTTCGTTTCAAACTCCAGGCGCTGAGACTGGTTTGCCGACTGCTCAATCAGGAATTTCTGGGTCTGGACATCGCCGGGAGCAAAGAGCAGAATGCAACTGCCCGGTTCCCCATCCCGGCCGGCGCGTCCCGCCTCCTGGTAATAGGCTTCAAGACTGCCAGGCATGTTGTAATGTAGTACATAGCGGATATTGGACTTGTCGATGCCCATGCCGAAAGCATTGGTGGCGACCATCACCCGTATGCGGTCATGGAGGAAGTCGTTCTGGGCCGCAGCACGCTCCTCGGCGCCCAGTCCAGCGTGATAGCGGCCGACAGCCACCTCCCTCCCCAGCAGGTAATCGTAAAGATGATCCACTTCTTTGCGGGTGGACACATAGATTACCCCCGCCTCATTTTTCTGCGCCTGCAAATACTCCCGCAGGAACCGGCGTTTGTTAACACCACGGTAAACCGTGAAGGATAGATTCTCCCGATCAAAACCGGTCACAAATACCTTTGGTTCCGTCAGTTTCAGATAGCGGGTGATATCATCAATGACCTCTTGGGTGGCGGTGGCAGTAAAGCCGGCCACGAGCGGCCGCCGGGGCAGTTGGGCGGCAAAGGCGGCGATTTCCCGATAGCTGGGGCGAAAATCGTGTCCCCACTGGGACACGCAGTGGGCCTCATCCACGGCCAGCAGCGAAATCGTGAGCTTAGCCAGCAAGCGCCGGAAACTCATGATTTGCAAGCGCTCCGGCGCCACATAAATTAGCTTGTATGCTCCCCTGGCCGCGTTTTGCAACCGCAGCTCCACTTCTGCCTGGGAAAGCGAACTGTTGATATATGTAGCCCCCACCCCCTGGCTCTCCAGGGCATCCACCTGATCTTTCATCAGGGAGATCAGCGGCGATATGACCAATGTTGTGCCGGAAAAAAGCAAGGCGGGGATCTGAAAACATAAAGACTTGCCGCCACCGGTGGGCATAATCCCCAAGGTATCCCTGCCTGCCAGCAATGAGGCTATGACCTGCTCCTGGCCTTGCTTAAACTCCGAATAGCCAAAGGTAGTGCGCAGTATCTCTCTGGCTTTTTCCATCATTTACCCCCCCTAACAGTTCCTTGATTATATCATAAGTTGGCGGGAGCACGGGGACGGTTCTCCTGCTCCCAACTCACCGCGGCGGTGAAAGGCCTCGAAATCAGCAGTCCTCAGGCAACAAAGCTAAGGATTCCCCTTCCCAGGACAACCGATAAGCGCCAGGAGCATCCAAAAGCAGGTAGCCCCTCTACCTTGCCGCGGACAAAGGTGCCAGCAGACAAAGCCAGGAGCTGCACCTGCGGTGCGGCTAGGCGCAGCCCCTCTGCATTCCAGTAGCCGTGCCGAGGGGACGGGAGCAAAAGAACCGTCCCCGTGCTCCGGGTATGGTATAATCGAGCTATCATGCCGGTTCAGATGATGAGGTGAGGCTACGTGTCTTGACAATGTCCGTCTGGGATGTGGTACCCTGGAATGAGGCCGCGGCCATGGCTTCGGGTTTTGGTTGGGCCAATCCCCTCCCTGGAGCCTGGCGGCGCAACAAATATGGATGTGCAAATACCGATTATAGCCCGGGGAGTCGGTCGTGAATATGTTCCGCTGGCGTTTTTCTCCGGGGTTGTCCTCGCCCTGTCGGAGGCAGCACTGATTATATTCTTCATCAGCATTTAATAACGTTACTTAGAGGTGAATGAAATGTGGACAATCATAATTCCGTTAATCGCAGGCTATGTTCTGGCCGCTAAAAAACCGGCGCTGGTCGCCCGGCTGCCAGTAAATATCCTGACCAATATCAGCCTGGTGCTCCTCTTGACAGTGATGGGCGCCCGGATTGGCGCCGACTCGGAGGTGGTTGGGCAAATCACCCGTATCGGTCTCCAGGCCTTTGTCCTCGCCTGGGCCACTGTCATCGGCAGCGTCCTAATCTTGTACCTGCTCCAATTCTGGTTACGACGGCGTCTCCAGGTTGAGCCAGGTGACAGTCAGCCCGAAAGTGCCACCGGCAGCAGTTACGGCCTTACAATAATGCTCCTCTGCTCAGTGGCCCTGGGCATCGGCCTAGGCATTCTAGTTATACCCGAAACAGTGCTCCCTGTCCTCACCACCCTCACAACCTGGGTTCTGAGCCTCTTGCTTCTGGCCATCGGTCTTGACCTGGGCCTGGCCGCCGGCGTGTTTGGCAGCCTCAAACGGCTGGGAGCGCGGATCATCCTCATTCCCGCCGGCATCATTGTCGGCAGCATCGTCGGTGCAGTAGCGGCTGTGGCTCTGTGGAATATCCTGGCCTGGAATGAGGCCGCTGCTCTGGCTTCGGGCTTTGGCTGGTACAGCCTCTCCTCAGTGCTGATTGCCGAGCTCCACAGCCCCCTCCTGGGCGCCATGGCCTTTATCATGAATGTGTTCCGGGAGCTGATTGCCATCGTGTTTACACCGCTTGTTGCCAGACTCTTTGGCCCGATTCCCTCTCTGGGTCCGGCCGGGGCTACGGCCATGGATGTGCTGCTGCCAGTGATTGCCAAGGGAACCGGCAGGGAATATGTGCCCCTGGCCTTTTTCTCTGGCGCGGTGCTTTCCTTGTCGGTGGCGCTGTTCATCAACATTTTCATGGGTTTCTAAGTGACTGCCACAAATAGACCACCTCTCCCGCGAGTGAGGTGGTCTTGTTGTTTACGGTCATACGTCCCAGGTGATTCGGAAATATACGTGGTAAGGCTCGCGATTGATGAGTGCCAGGGGGACAAAGTCGATACCCCGGTATCTGAACGCCAACTCGCCTACCCTTTCAAATGTTGCTTCCAGAGGCTGCCCCTTGGTGGCGATGGTCAACATTTCCTCGCCCGCATCAAGTGCAGCCAGCACATAGGGACCATACAGCAGCGAAGCCAGTTCCGGGACGTCCGGACTCGGCTCACTGTGCAGCGAATAGCTAATAGCGATTGTCACGGTGTTGTCGTGCCACTCTCGCTCCAGGGTAAAGTACCCGTCAATCAGCGGCGGGTTGACCGGTCGACCATCAATCTCTATGGCTACCCCCTGCGACCAACCGGGCTTGCGCAGGCGCAGGGCAAACAGACCCTTTCCAGATACTCTTAGCTCAAACTGGCCTTCGCCCTCGCCGGAGGCCAATTGAATTTTTACTCCCTTTTGCCCCCAGTCAACCTGGGAGGGGACATACATGTTTACGAACAGGTTGTCCTCATTCCAGGCGTAAATCGACTCGTGGTATTTGAAATGGTTTTCCAACCCGGTGCCGTGGCAGCAGGTATTCTCTGTAGTATCGAAGGATTTGCGGGAGCCGGGGGCCAGGGGCATAAAATACGTGCTGCCGGCAGTCGGGCCACCGGGGTCGCCACTGGCCAGGATATGGTTGTACATGGCCCGTTCGTAATACTCCATGTACTTGGCATCGGGCTTATAGGCATAGAGCTCCCGGGTCAGCTTCAACAAATTGTAACTGGCGCAGGTTTCCGCTGTTTTCTGGGTAAGCAGCCTGCCGATACAATCAGGTTGCCTGAACATCTCTGTTTCGCCGGTGCCGCCGATGCTGTAGATATGAGCGCTGGTAACAAGCTGCCAAAAGTTGTTGGCGATATCATAGTATTTCTTGTCACCCGTGGCAGCGAAAAGCTTGATAGCGCCGATTACCTGGGGAATATGCTGATTGGCATGGAGGGTACCGAGGGTGTCGTACTTCTGCTCCATGGGCAAAAACAGCTTGATGTTATCAAATAACCTTGCCGTGCGCAGGTATTTTTTATTGCCGGTTATCGTATAAAGATCGGTCATAACTTCATTCATGCCGCCAAATTCCCCGGCAATATAGAGGGACCACATCTTTTCTCGCTGCGGCTTTGGCAAGCGGCTAAGCCGGTTGTCCACCCAGTCTCCGAGCCCAATATAAATGTCCAGGGCATCCTGATTCCCCGCCAGCTGGTAACAGTCCCTCAGGCCGGCGAGAATCTTATGCAATGTGTAGTAGGGCGCCCAGATTGTCGGGTATGTTGTATATTCCTCCAGCTTATCAAACTGTTCCTCCGAATAAGCGCTTAAAAATCCGGAGGCGTATTTGTCAGTCATCGCCGCCTGGCATGTCTTCAGCTCGCTAAGCATATAGTCCAACTTATCCTTAATCCGAATATTGCCGCTGGTTGCCCAGGCCAGGGCCAGGGCAGACAGATAGTGACCGGTGGTATGCCCGCGCAAATTGCCCTGGGGGGCATCCCAGCCTGTCATCGACGGTGCTCCTAGAGTATCCAACCCGGCCGCAACGCGGAAACTATAGAGCATTTGGTCATCATTTACCCCCAGCAGATACTCCAGCACCCGGTCCCGGGCCCTGGCAAAAGGAGTGTCGGGCGCCAAGACAACCTGGTCAGGCAGAAAATAATTAATCTGTTTGCTGGTATCGGCCCGGGGTGGCTCACTGTCGGTGAAAGTAATCCGGGCGGTGGCCACAATTTCACTGCCAGCTACGGCGCCTTTGACGGTAATAGCGCCCTGGCTAAGTTGGGTAGCAGTGACGGCTTGCCAGGTTACTGGCGCAACTGTATAAGCGCCGCTATCGTTTTCGACGACCACCACCGAAGGTAGTTCCGGTAAGGAACCTTTTAGCGCTGTAACGGCCACAGGAAATGCGCGAACCGGCCGGGACAGGTCTTCCTCTTCCAACACATTTACCGCAAACACCTTGCTTTCAGAATATCCGGCGTAACTGGCCGTGACCACCAGCTCAACGGTTCGGTCGCCAACACCCAGAGCTGGTCTGGTTACTTTCCCTGCGTGGCTGACAAACAGTGTGTGCCGGGAAAACCAAGTAAGCTCGGAACCCCGCTCACCGCGAGCAGGCAGGTTCAAATCTGAATCGACGGTGGCCAGATTTCCGAGGTAAATTGTTGCCAAGTCTGATTGCACAATCTCCTTGTCGGCATTTTGCTTCATTTCGTTCATCTCATATCAATCCTTTACTTTTACGGCTAAGTCTTAGTTCATTTTCTGCGGGCTTATTTCCTGCTTATGTAAGCGACGCTTGCACCAGATTCGAGATGACTGTAAACTTAATGGCAAGTACAGGAAAAGGAGGTGGACAGCATTCAAGTTAATCATATTACCCTGTCCACCGGGAGAACTACCTACTAATCCCGGTGAGTACCATTAAGGATGTGTACACATGCTTCAGGAACTGAAATCAAGAGAGTTTCACCGCATTCGTCCCCTTCTGACCGGCGAGCAGGTTAACCTGGAGATTAGAGCAATTGCCGCCACCAGCAGTCCAGGCTGGATTTTCGTGGACGACCGGGTCAACCCCCAAACGGCACTGGTCTTCTCTCACGGCCAATCTGGCTTTTACTTTACAGGCCGGGAGAACAATCCCCGCTTTGAGGCGGCACTAGTCCAAACGATAGAAAATCTCCGTCCCCGTTTAGCTGAAATGGGTATCCACGACTTCGAGTTCTCCGGCACCAGTGAAGAATGGGAGCTGGCGTTGGAACGGATTTTTGTCGGTAAAGACCTTGAAAAATTTACGCAACATGTTTACTTGTTCCCCGACCTCCGGCAGGTTCAGTTGGCTGAAACCCGCCCGGCTGAGAATTTCCAGGTCACGGCAATCAGCAGAGAATTGCTCGCTAGCCCAGAAATTGATACCAGCTACATTGAAAAAAACCTCCTCGACTGGTGGGAGTCTCTGGACAATTTTCTGGACCAGGGTTACGGATATTGTGTTATTTGCGAAGGGAAGACGGTGGCCCTGTGCTTTGCCAGTTTTGTGGAAGATAGCAACTGGGCGCTGGGGGTCTACACCCAGGCAGAGTACCGTAAACGAGGCTTTGCCTGGGCGGCAGGTCTTAAAATGATAAAGTACTGTCAGAAACACAACATTGCGCCTTACTGGGACTGCATGGGGGATAACATCCCCTCTCGGCGCCTTGCGAAGAGCCTCGGCTTCTCCTTGGCCTTTAAATACCAAGTCTATGGCTTTCGATTCATTTAAGCAACCGCCTGCGCCCAGAATGACTGGCGGCGCCGCTTCTGCTATCATTAGCATAGAAGCTACACAGACGTGGAGGGACAAATGAAAGCGATAGATATTGTGCGGCCGGCTCTGCTTGCCGCCCTGACGGCAGCGCTGGCGTATATAATTATCCCCTTACCCTTCTCCCCGGTTCCGGTTACCTTGCAAACCTTGGGTGTTATGCTGGCGGGAGTAGTCCTCACCCCTCACCAGGCGGCCCTGGCCATGGGCGTATATGTTTTGCTGGGTGCCATTGGCGCGCCGATTTTTTCCGGTGGAACCGCGGGACTCGGCACCCTCCTGGGGCCAGCCGGCGGCTACCTGGTTGGATTTGTGCCCGGCGCGGCGCTTATTGCCATTATTAGGGGGAATGATGGCCGCATAACCCGGCTCACAACCGCAGTCATAACCGGTGGTCTGTTGGCGATTTACCTTCCTGGCACACTGTGGCTCAGTTATGTTACCGGCATGGGGTTCACTGCAGCACTTACCGTTGGCACTCTCCCATACATCCCTGGTGACCTACTGAAAGCGCTGGCCGCAATCGCTTTGGGCAACCGTCTTAAGCACACCCGGTTTCGGTAAAGAATTTGGCCAATGATAAATCTGCACAAGTTTATAGCCACATTGATAGGCCCGGCATCAGCCGGGCCTTAATGTATAGCATTTTCTTCGTCCATACCCTTGCCATCCCAACATCAGCTGCGGGCAATAGTCCTTCTTACCCGAAGATAATAGCTTATTGTCAGAGCAATGAATAACCCAAACTCAATTAGCCCTATTGCCAATATGATGTAAAAAACCGTGTCTCCTGACCGTATTCCATGCTCCATATGATGTCTAAATTGGTTGATCAGCATAAGGAGAAACAAAACAAACGGTATCACGCAGAGTGAATTAGTCGCGGCCACCCGCTTTGCGTGCCTTAGTATGTCAGTGTCTTCACTGTAGAATTGGGAGGGTTGCTGCTCATATTCCTGGGACCAGAATGACCATTTCCCGGGATAATTCTTTCTTGTATACAGCAGGTTCCAACCATTATCCTTGTGCAAATCGTAATAGCCCTCATCCAACGAGCGCTAATAATCGACACTATACTTTACCTTTCTGGGACTACCCTTTTCAAACCAAAAACTTCTGGCATAGCTTCCAACCTGTACAAGGTTATAACCTTGCTCTTCCATAGTTTCAAGCCATTGTTCCAGTTTATCGGGGGAATATACCCAGAAATAGTTGCGCTTTTTAATCACATTTGCTGTGCTATTCGGGTCTTTTATCTGTTCCTTAACTCTTTCACCGAGGTTCCGATTAGATCTAACTAATGCAATACATGTGTAGATTATCCCTGACCAAAAGGCGATCCCTGCTAAGAAAATAAGCGGCGTAAGAACCCACCACGGACTTGGGACAATGGTTATAGGTGTGCTAATATAAGCCATGAAACCAAGCAAAGTGAGTTGAATGGACAAATTTACGGCCCCGTAAATAAGTATGATTGAACATAGTAGCAGCAACCAATTATTTCTTCTGATTAGTCCAGTACGCACGGGGTAGGTCTTAAGCTCATTAGGCGGTTCTTCATTGACAATTACATACCATTTACGCTCACCAAATACCTTGGTCCACCCACTGTTTATCAACGTTTTGGGTAGTGCATAATTTGGCCCCTCACAGCCAATTCGGTAAGTAAGCTGCCTTGGGCTCCCCTCTTGAAAACTGAACTGGCGGGTGAGCAGGTTTACCGCAACAAAGTGAAGTCCCTTTGCCGACATGGCCGCAAGCCACTTCTCGGTCTTCTGCACATCCAAACTCCAGAATAGCTTTACCTTTTTAATCAATGAACCCCACCTCATTTTCGGTTGCATTATGATATAACTCTTTGATTCGCCGAATCTCGGCTAGTATAAGTTTTTTACCGATGTCCGTTATCTCGTAAATTGTCCTACGTTCCTCATCAGCGAAAACCGTAATAATTCCATCCCGTTGCATCTTGGTCAGGGTCCCATAAACCGTGCCGGAGCCCAACCGAATTCGTGATTCTGTTAACTGCTCTACATGCTTGACAATCCCGTAGCCATGGCGTGGCTCCCCCAGGGACAAGAGGATATAAAAAGCTGTTTCAGTCATGGGTAAATATGTTTTCAGGATTTTATCCAGGCTCATTTCAATCACCCTCGCGTTATGATATGTCACACTGTGACCAATTGTGCCATTACTATATCACGCCGCGACATAAGTGGTCAAGATAATTTTCTGGAGTGTGCCAATAACAACAGCCACCGGGGACGGGCCCCGGTGGCTGACATGTAAAACGGTCTTTACATTTTACCAGCATACAGCTATAATAATGTAAAGACCATTTTACATTACGGAGGTGTACTACGTGTCTTTTTTCAAGAAGCTGGGATTCAGACGGTCGGATGAGCTTGATCTGCACATTGCATTTCTGTCGATGCGTGTTGCCTGGGTTTTTACAACGATTGCTCTCTTGGCCTGGACACTCCAGGAAGTAATCAGCACCGGTCAATTTGGAGTCCAGGGCATTATCTTCTTCCTCTCCCAGACGGTTTTCTGGTCATCAAATCTATACTACACCAAAAAATTCAGCGCCGATGGAGAATAAGCTCAAGCAATATCGACAGCAGCGAAAGTTGACCCAGGCAGAGCTGGCTGAAGCGGTGGGCGTGACCCGCCAGACAATCATCGCCGTCGAAAACAACAAGTACGCCCCGACCCTGCGCCTGGCCCTAAAAATTGCAGCTTATTTCGACGTCTACGTAGAAGAGATTTTTAAACTGTAAACCCTAACCGAAAGCCAGGGTCTTATAGAATAAAAGATATGTCCCCGCAGGCTAATATGACACATCGCAGTCATGTATTCTGTGCTAAGTTCTAGAGAGTAAGAGCGAAAACTCTGCTAAGCATATGAGGGGAGGAATACTTGTGGAATGGAGTATTGAAAAGATTATCAACTACCAGTCTGACAAACTGTGGGGAGAGGGCTATTTTCAGTTTGGATTCCATGATCGCAACGGCAATCGGTATGTAATCGACCATGATAATAACCGCCTCGGACTGTTGGCGGGAGACGGAGAGAGTTTTGACTGGAGTGCCGGTATTGAGCCGCTTCCAGGCAGCGAAACCCACATCCCACTTGCTCTGGATGCCCCAGTCTATTTAGGGGACTATGGAGACGGCACTTTTATCGTGTCCAGCTATGGTAATAGCAAAATTTACAGGATTGATCCGACTAATCACAGTGCAAGTGTGATGATTGACGGTAATAAACTGGGACTGAATGATCTCCATAACTGTGTTCCGGATTTGATGGGAAATATTTGGATTCACGGTGTAAAGGCCAATCGGGTCTGGTGCTTTAATCCCCAAGGAGAACTATTACACACTTTGGGCGATGGGCAACCCGGATTTCAACCGGATATTGTTGCGTGGGAGCAGGTCCGGTTTCGAAAGATCTTTGACCTGCGGCAAGGACCGGATGGGCAAATCTATGTTCTGGACAGCGGCAACTTTAGTGTCCGTAAGATTGACATAGACGCGCAAACAGTCAGTACTTTGGCAGGAACCGGCGAACCTGGATATACCGGGGACGGGGGGGCCGCCAAGGACGCAACCTTCGGCGGGAACCCCGGGGCAGATTTCGACGGTCCCTGGTCCCTCTCTCTTGATGAACGGGGCAATATTTTTGTCGGTGACACCCAAAACGGAGTTGTGCGGATGATAATCAGAGAGACCAGTGTGATCACTACTATCGCCGGAAGGCCCAATCCTGTTAAAGGACTGCGCAACAATCCGGCAGAAACAGATCCGCATAAGCTAAATTTTCCACTGATTTGCAGTCTGGATTATTACAACGGACGCCTTTTTATACCCGAGTGGGACGGAGATATGGTTGTCTTAAAATCTAACCTACCCGATAGTAAGATTAACTTGCATAGGCTGGAACAATAGCCAAAAAAACCGGCGGTGCCTTCTATGGTATGATCAGAGGACGTTAAATAGATGGGGTTGGGGTTATACTGAAGATACCTGAGTGGGGTTGGAAGGCCAAGGTTCAGCAGTATCGCGAAAGTTAACGCAGGAAGAGGTGCGCTGTGGAAATACCGATTATATTTGAAGACAATCATCTCCTAGTGGTTAATAAACCGGTAAATGTATTATCCCAGGCGGATAAAACCGGGGATAAAGATATGCTTACTTTGCTCAAACAGGATTTAAAGGTCAGATATAACAAGCCCGGCAATGTCTATTTGGGCCTGGTGCACCGATTGGACCGACCGGTGGGCGGGGTCATGGTTTTTGCCAAGACCTCAAAGGCGGCAGCGCGGCTTTCAGACCAAATAAGGACACGGGAGTTTGCAAAGACTTATCTGGCAGTTGTGCACGGTAAGCCCAAAAAAGCAAACCGACTGCGACACTACCTGGCCAAGGATTCCAGCACCAACACAGTTTCTGTCGTCAGCAGTGACGCGCAGAATGCCAAGGAAGCTGAGCTGGAGTACCATGTCTTAGCTAGCACCGGGGACTTGAGTCTGCTCAAGATTAACTTAATTACGGGGCGGCCCCACCAGATCAGGGTTCAGTTTGCCGCAACAGACTATCCTTTATATGGGGACCAAAAATACGGCGCCAAGATTAATAAACCCGGGCAACAATTAGCTCTATTCTGCCACGAAATAAGTTGTCTGCATCCCACCCGTAAAGAACCGCTGACCTTCAGCCAGAATCCACGGGATGTTCACCCCTGGAATCAATTTGCGTTGTAGTTCTTCCCCGTCAAAATATGACGTCATAGCTAACCCCTGGCCGGTGTGGCCAGGGGTTAACTTGTCCGGTCTGCCCTAGCGAGAGCGTTTTTTGGCTTTAAGCAGGCGCTCCATGGCCGGGTCTTGCCCCGGTCCCGAGTCAGTATCTTCGGCTAGGGGCCGTTTTTGTTTGCGCCGGGGCATGGTGACGGCCAGCCCCAGACGGCGGGCAGCGATGTCCACGGGCCAGAGGATGATAGCGGCTAAAAGTAGCCAGTTGCTGATGTCAGTCGCCCGGCGGGCAGGCGTAAAGTCCGCGTTAAAGACCTGACGGGCGGCGGTGAGCTCACGGCCGCCAGTGGTTTCGGCAAGAGTGTGCAACAAGGCGTTGCCATCACTTTGACTAATGGAGAATTCCGGTGGGTAGGGAACGGCGAAGCCGCTTACAGCCTGGGCCTGAACCACGTCATCTTGCAGGCGCTGGCCGCTGAGCAGGTAAACGCCCTGGGGAACATAATCCACACTGACGCTGTACCTACCCCGGCCCACAGGCAGAAGCTCCAGCACTTGGCGCTGATTTTCAACATCGATCATCGTCACCTTGATTGACTCGCCATCTCCCAGTGATTCATTGGTCATCGCCGATATTTCGGCGCCGGCATCCTGGAGGCGCACATCCAGGGCCAGGTCGCCACCACTCCGGGCCGGGACCACCCAGTTGAGGGTATCCAGCCAGAGGTCGGCAAAGGCCGGATGGGCAAGCAGTTGCTGGCTCCAGAGGCCAAAACTGTCGCTGGTGAAAGCGATTGACCGGCCAAGCCCGTACTGCCAGCGGGCAAGCAACGGGTGTTCCCGGTGGGTCGCCAGCAGCACCTCCGCCGTTGCTTTGGCTTTGCTGGCCACATACCCATGCAAAACAGGGGCAGTTTCCAGGAACCAACGGCTGTCGGGATGGGTGACGGAGGGTTGGAAGTCCTCCTCCACCAGGTAATCGCCGCCGGCCAGCACAGTTTCCTGAACAAAAACCCCCGGCAAATCCCCCGGTCGGGGCACCGGGTAATAGCGACCATCGGCATTTTCCGCCAGGCTCTGCATATGTTGCTCATCGGCATCAGCGCCCAGGGCAATTGTAGTCAGACTGACGGCATTGTCGCGCATGGCCTCAAGCAGGGGTTCGTAATTGTACTGGGTCCCTTCTACACCGTCACTAAGGAGGATTATATGCTTGGAGCGCACACTGTCCCTAAGCATTGCCTCTGCCTGTTCCAGAGCAGGGTGGATGATTGTGCCGCCACCCTGCTGTATTGCCTCTATCTTGGCAGTTAGCGCAGCTTTGTCGGTGACCTCTGTCAGGTCAAATTCCACGCGGTAGTTGTTATCGAAGGTAATAACCGACAGACGGTCCCGGGGCTTGAGGATATCCAGAGCGCTAACGGCAGCGTTTTTAGCCATGTTCAACTTTTCGCCGCTCATGCTGCCGGAACGGTCGATTACCAACACCAAGTCGAGGCCCGGAAGGTCTTCCTGTTCCTCCACTTCCATGGTCACGGGCAAAAGGGTCTCCAGGGGCGTGTCCTGGTACAAACCGAGCCCATAAGAACTTTTGCCGCCAACTGCCACCAAACCGCCGCCCAGCTCGCTGACAAATGCCTCCAAGGCATGCATTCTCGCCTCATCCAGGAAATAGGCGGGAACATCCACCAGGTATACGGCCTGGAAGCTGGCAAGGTCCGTGAGGTTATGGTGAAACTGATCAACGCTGATGCGTTGGACATCGACACCGTTGTTGACAAACACATCATGCAAGGGAAAACCTTTATCCCGCACCCCTTCAACGATCAGCAGCCGCGGTGGCGCCTGGACAAAAGTAATCCCATCCACCTGATTGTTCTGCAGCCAGGTGTCGTGCTCCGGTTGAATGGCCGCCGTGACTCGCTGCATGCTCTGGCCACTGACGGTAACCGGAATTGAGTAACGTTGAACACCGGCGCTCACCGAAACATCATCGGCAAAGACAAGGTTAGGACCCCAGAACAAACTGAGCTGGGCACTGGTGTTGACGGTGGACTCCAGCTCCACGTCGACAATAACTTGTTGGTCCAGATAGGTGTTGCGGGGGAGAGAGATGTCCCGGATTGCCACTTCCGGGCCCTGTTCCGGGCTTAATGGCAAAACATCGACGGGCAGGTCACCCAGTGTTTGGGCAAAGCGGACAGCGTCACCGACATTCTCCAGCCCGTCGCTGACCAGGACAACCCGTCCATTGGCATCGCCGGGAATCAGGCCGTAGGCGGTGCGCAGGGCCGCTTCAATGGCGGTAAACTGGTTATCCACGCTGCTCTGTAGCCCCGGCAGCCGCTCCATGCCATAGGGCTTGAGCAGTTGACTGTCCCGACCAAAGGCCAGCACTGCCGCCTGATCTTCTGACCCCATATAGCCCAGGCTTTCATTAATCCAGCCGGTAACGTCCTCAGCTTGCTCAACGCTCCTGGAGCTGTCCACCAGAAACACAACACTCTGCCCGGGGAAGGTCCTGACAAGATGGGGCCCAGCCATGGCAAGAATCAAGAGGAAGAGAATGCCGGCCCGCAAGAAAAGAATCAGGGGGCGGGCCGCCCGCAGATAGCGACGGCGACCGTTGTACATAACCATCAGCAATGCGGCAGGCAGAAGCAAGAGCAAAAACCAGGGACTGGCAAAACTAATAGCCACTGTTATCCACCCACCATTCCAAACCGATGACTGCCAGGGCAAAAAGCGCCAAGGGCATAAACAAGGGGAGCTGCCCGCCGCGACGCTGGCTGTCCCGGGGCTCACCGGCAATATTTATCGTTGAACGGGCCGAGAGGTTCTCACTGGTCGCCGGCGGATTCACCGGAACGAGAACCTCACTGCCGTCTATTGTCAGGGTATAGATTCCCGGTTCGTCCAGGACGGGGCCCTGGTGCGGCCAGGGCGCGGAACCGGCGCTGAGGCTGCCATCCGGTGCCTGCAGGCTCACTGTTTCCGCGGCGTAAGGCGGCTGAATCAGCGGCATGCGACCGAAGCGAAATTCACCTAGGTCAACTTGGTAACCGCGGAAATAATCAAGGATATTGCGCATTAGAATCGGGAAGGCCGGGCGCAGGGGGAGGTCCCCGGCCTGGACAGCAAACCCAAAGGCCACCAGGGGGTGCCCCTGGTTTGAATACTCGGCCGCCACTGGTCCCCGATCGCTTTGCAAGAGAACCTGACCGCCCCGCAGCGACTTGGCGAAGCTAATATTCACCTCGGTGAAATCGACCCATTCCAACAACCGATGCGCGGCCGGGGTTACATCGGCAAGCTCGGTCGGCGCAGCGGTCTCCATATGACTATTGGGGTGGGGAGGATCGAAGACCAGGAGAGGCGCCTGAGGTAATTGGGCGGGCAAATATCCGTCGAACACAAAATAGTCATGGTTAGCGGCCATCTCGGAATGATAGCGCTCCGGCGCCACCTTGCTCACCGTCAAACCAGGCGTGAGCATCAGGGCCCGCTCCAAAAAGAGGTTGCCTTCGCTGATCAGAAGCAGACGCTCGTCACTTCGCTCTCCGACAGTGGCGTAAATTTCATTGTCCCAGGCCAAATCGTCCCCCTGGGTCGTGGCCCGGTACCAGGAGGAGGCAGGTAAATTGCGCCAGACCTGGACAGTGCGTTCCCCGGGAACGACCCTGATTTCCCGGCGCCCAACCACAGCGCCCTTGTCATCGCTAACCTGGATTGTGGCCGCCACTTCCTCGGTGCCATTATTTAAGACTGTGAGATATAAGCGCTCGCCGTCGCCGAGCAAATCTTCCAAGGCAAGGTTGCGTACCTCGGTTGTGCCAACGGCGAAGTATGTCAAAGAATAGTCCAAGCGCTGGGGCACTTCAGCAAATACACCGTCACTGAGCAGAACCAGTTCGGGCTCCTCCAGGGAGTGGGCCATGTTTTCCGCCAAAAGCAGGGCAGCGGCGGCATTGGCCTGACCGGAATCGATATTTACCCGCTCAAGGCCGCTGAGCAAAGTGGCGGCGTTGGCTGTGAGGCCGCTGATGATTGTCGCCTCTTCGCCCATAGCGACTATGCCAATCTGATCTCTGCCAGACTTGCTGTTCACCAGCTGCCGGGCCTCAGCCAGGGCACGGTCGAGGCGGGTCCCTCCTGCGCTATCGGCTACGCCCATGGACACCGAGGTGTCGATTATTAAAACACGGTCGCGTCCGCCCAGGGCGCCGGCCCAGTCCAGAGCCGGTCGCGCCAGAGCCAAAACCAGCAGCAATGCCGCCAGCAATTGCAGGTAAAAGAGCAAATTGCGCAGCAGCCGATTGATGCGCAGGGCCGGGGAAGAGATGCGCTCCAGACGCTCCCAAAGCAACACGCTGGATACGGTCTGGGGACGGGTGCGTTTTTTTAACATATAGAGAAGAATTATAACCGGCAGCGAAAGCGCTGCCAAAAGGGCCATAGGTTGAAGTAAAGTCAAGACACACCCTCCTCTCTCACCAGGAGTTTAAAACTGTCGATGCAATCGTCAGCAGAAAATCCACAGGGTTTTCACTGCAATCATAGCGGAAATAATTGATGCCCCGCTGGCGGCAAAAGTCAGCGATTTGCTCGCTATGGCGGGCAAAAGCGTCCCGATAACCACGCAGTACAAGCGGATCCACATCCACTTCTTTTTTGCTGCCGGTTTCGCTGTCAACCAGGGAGACCGGCCCCCGGTACTCGGGTTCCAGTTCATCGGGGCTGAATACATGAAACAGCAAAAGCTGCTGGCGGCTGTTCACCAGCTTTTCCAAACCCCGCTGCCAGCCGCCCGGGGAGAGAAAGTCGGAGATGAGCACAGTCAGCTGAAGCGGCTTGAGCTGACGGGCAAAGGAAAGGCAAAGGCTGTTTAAATCCCCTTCCCGGTCAAACTCCCGGGCGCTGAGAAAGCTGAGCAGACGGGAGAAGGCGCCCTTACCATGCACCGGCGGCAGATACTGGCTCAACTCTTTGGGGCCAATGCCCACCGCAACCCGGTCATAGGCCTTGATGCTCAAATAACCCAGCGCCAGGGCCAGTTCCAGGGCACGACGACCCTTGTCGTATTCCCCCCAGTCCATAGAGCGGCTGCCATCGATCAGGACATTGACGGTGGCATCCACTTCGCTGCGGTTAAGCTTGGTGTACAGACGCCGGGAACGTCCATACAGAGACCAGTCGATCCGACGCACGTCATCGCCGGGCAGGTAGGGCCGATAATCTGCGAATTCCATTGCGGTCCCGTATTTGTTGGTCAGGCGCTTACCACTGCTGTGGCCGACCAGGCCGCCTTTATAGCGGAGGGCCAGCCGGTCCAGACGTTTGAGATCCAAATCGAAGGTCCAGGTCACTGGGCTCAACCCTTGGCCGTGGCAGCGAGAATCTCCGCCACCACCTGATCACCAGTGACGCCTTCGCCATAGGCCTCGAAATTGAGGACGAGACGATGACGCAAAGCAGGCAGCGCCACCCGCTCGATATCGTTAAAGCTGACATTATAGCGCCCCGCCATAATCGCCGCCACCTTGGCAGCAAGAATGATGCTCTGAATCCCCCGGGGACTGGCGCCAACCTGCACATACGTTTGCACCAGCGGTGTTGCCTCAGGATTGCCGGGATGGGTAGCCAGCAGCACCTTAAGAGCAAACTCCAACACCGTTTCCGCAATTGGTACTTCCCGGGCAAAAGCATTAAAGGTAAGTATATCCTCACCGCTCATCAGCGGTGTCACCTGGGGCTGCTGGGAGCCAGTGGTACGCAGCACAATCTCCCGCAAGTCCGACAGCGAGGGGTAATCCACCAGCACCTTAAACAAAAACCTGTCCAACTGCGCCTCTGGCAGGGGATAGGTGCCCTCCATTTCCAGCGGGTTCTGGGTGGCGATTACAAAAAAGGGGCGGGGCAGGTCCCAGGACTTGCCGAACACCGTCACCGAGCGCTCCTGCATGCTCTCCAAGAGGGCGCTCTGGGTTTTGGGTGTGGCCCGGTTTATTTCATCGGCCAAAACCAGGTTGGCAAATACCGGCCCGGCCTTGAACTTAAAGTCATCGCCCTCTCCGGGGGTAATCAAATTGGTGCCGGTGATATCCGAGGGCATCATGTCCGGAGTGAACTGAATGCGGTTGGTGCTGACGTTAAAGGCCTCACCGAGGGTGCGAACCAGCAAGGTCTTACCGAGACCGGGGACGCCTTCCAAAAGCACATGGCCGCCGGCCAGCATCGCAATCATGGTCAAATCCACAACTTCCCGCTGCCCGACAATGACCCGGCCAATCTCCTCCTGGACCTGATTTATCCGTTCCAGCCAATTGGTTTCCATCTAATTTCCTCCCTGTTGGGGCGCTATCGACTGAAAATAATCGCGCACGTAGTTTTCCAGTGGGCCAGGGACTTCTCCCCGGCGGATTGAACTCAAAGCATCCCGCTGATAGCCGGGGTAATGGCCGGCGTAGCTATCAACCTGCAGGCCCGGGTTGAAGCGAATGATATCCCGAAGGGTAAATTCCCCATCTTCCCCCTCGCCACCCAGGGCCACTTCCTCTTCCCCGGGGATGAAAAAGAAATCCTCGTCAGTGGGGGGAGCGCTACCGGTGCCGGCGCCATCACCCGGGGTCTCACCATTGCCTTCGCCGATGCCATCACCGTCGCCGTCGCCATCACCGTTACCATCTCCATCACCGTCGCCATCACCATTGCCATCACCGTTGCCATCGCCGTCTCCCTGGTTCCCGTTTTGGCCATCCTGAGTTAACTCATCCAGGGCCGCCTGGGCCTGTTCTGGATCCAGCTCCGCCAGCACTTGCTGCAGACGCTCAATGTCCTGGGCCGTGGGCTGGGAGGCACTGTCGCTGAGTTGGGCAAGCACTTCCGAGAGTTGCTCCCGGGTATCACCTGGGGGCAGGCGGTCTACGAGCTGGCGGAGTTCTTCCGTTAATAGCTCCTGCAGCCAGGGTTCCTGTATCATTTCCCCGGCAATATCTTCGGGGGCGCCGTCAAGCAACTGGCCAAGCTGTTCGCTGGCAGCTGCGATTTGCTCCAGCTGTTCCCGGTATGCTTCCAACAGTTCCAGGGCTTCCTGGAGCAGGAGCTCCGGGTCATCTGTATTCAGCATCTGTTCCTTCAGGGCTTCCAGCTCAGCCACCAGCTCCTCCAGCAACTGATTATCCGGAAGTTCCTGGATAAGTTCTTCCACCTGTTCCACCGCTTGCTGACGCTCTTCCTCAATTTGGCGATACTCATCAAGGGCAGTTGAAATTACCGGCGATAAAAACAGGGAGGCCAAGAATAACGCCAGCGTTACCAGAACCAGGGGCAGTGAGCGCAAAATGCGCCGGTAATCAAAGCGAACCTGCAGGGGATGGGAGTGCAAAAACTCCCGGGTATTCTCCCGCAATTTGGAAACCAGCTTGCCATCGCCGTCCTGGTGTTCCAATACGGTCTGAATGCGCTCCTGACTTCCCAACTTGACGTCCAGCCAGCGAGCTACAACCAGGTCGCTTGGGCGCCGACGCCAATAGCAAATAAGGCCGGGAACAGCTACAGCCAGTGCTGGCAACAACCGCCAGACTCCAAGCTCGGGCCAAATCGCAGCAGTCAGATTGGCAGGAATCAGTGCCGCGAGTGCGAACACGATTATTTTCATGATTGCCAACAACCAATACTCAACAATATATCTGCGCCGTAACGGCAACAGTGCAGCAAGCTCTGCAGGCCATCTCATCCAATTCCCCCTGAATTTACTTTATACTATACGACGCTTGGAATCAGGAAATAGTTTGCTTTCTAATAAAGATTATATCCGACTCCGCTACTAAGTTCGGCAATTGTGGTTCGGTCTCCTTTACGAAGACAAAAGACCTCGGAGTGAGGTCTTTGCCAAGTCTAGGGTCTCTAGCCCGAACGTCTTCCCGCCCGCAAGGGGTTTACCGCCCGGGTAGCGAGATAGAGTGCCGCCCCCGCCAGCGTTCCTTTCACGAGCAAAGACAGGTGCCAGAATTTCAGCCAGGGGATATTGAAGGGATATGCCTGTTGGGTAATTTCCCGCAGCAATTCCACTCCCGGCTCGGGAAACAACCACTCAAACAGCGCCACCGGGTGCAGCAATAAAACCCAGGAAAAAATCGCATTCTGATTGCCCATTCCAAACAGAATCAGCGTGAATAAGCTGACTATAATCGCCGTGCCGCCAACTAAAAACAGGCTGAAAGCATAACTGGCAATAACGGCAGTAATTGTCCGCTTAAACAGTGAGGAAAAAAGCAGGGAAAAGCTCCCGTAAATCAGGGCGGTGAGGATAAAGATGGCAATCAAAATCATCAATTCTGTCGGCGAGACCCCGCCCAACAAAAATACAAAGCCATAAAGCGGGAGAGAGGCAAAAATCAGCAAAAATACAAAGCTCAGGGATGAGAAGAGTTTACCGCGGACAATTGCAAACGGGGTGAGCTGGGTGCAGACCAGCAAATCAAAGGTCTGGCGCTCCCGCTCATTGCTGAGCGCCCCGGCAGTCAACCCCGGCACCAGGAAGAAAATCAGGCCGAACTGAATAAAGGCCAAAAACACGAACAGGGTCTGACCAACCTGGGCAAGGTCGCCGGTGCCGTAACGCAGCATATTGGATACAGCGGCATAATTCAAAACCCCGAACCCGCCGAGAATTACCAGGTAGAGGGTGAAGAGGAGGAAGGTGCGCCAATTGCGCATCCGCAACCGCAGCTCCTTGGCCAACAACGGGTTAATGGGCAGAGTCTTCATTGCTGCTTCCCTCCGTAATCTGCATAAATATTTCTTCCAAATTGCCTGAGCGGGGGGTAAAGCTGTATAGCGTAAACCGGTTGCCCAGCTCCTTGAGCAAAGCGGCCTGCTGATTTTTGTCGCCGCTAAACATAAACTCGAGACTGCCGGTATTAGTAATGTTCACGTCCCGGACCGCCTGCTGTTCTAAGAGCCAGAGCCGGGCATCTTCTGTCCGGTCAGCCACCGCGGCCTCAATGACTGCGTTGCCGCTGACCCGGGCAAGGATTTCGGTAATCGAGCCACAGAGGGGCATCTCTCCGTTGCTGATTACCCCCACATGGGTGCAGAGCTGAGACAGTTCCGCTAGTATATGGGAGCTAATAACAATTGTCTTGCCCATGCGTTGAAGCTCCCGGAGAATGTTCCTGAGCTCCACCCGGGCCCGGGGGTCAAGGCCGGAAGCCGGTTCATCGAGAATCAGGACCGGAGGCTGATGGATTAAGGTGCGTGCCAGGCATAAACGCTGTTTCATACCCCGGGAGAGATTGTTCACAAAATCGTCACGCTTTGAGCTCAGTCCCACCAGCTCTAACAAGTCAGGCATCATCCCGCGCACTTCCGGCACAGAACAGCCTGAAGCTTCGCCATAGAACTCCAAGTATTCGCTGACCCTGAGGTCGTCGTAGACGCCAAAGAAGTCCGGCATATAGCCGATCAGCCGCCGGGTCCGGCGGGGATCACGAAACACCGACTGGCCGTCAATCTCAATATCACCGCGGGTGCTGGTAAGCAAAGTGGCCATGATCCGCATGGTCGTTGTCTTGCCAGCGCCGTTAGGACCAACGAAACCAAAGATACTGCCTTTATCGACATCAAAACTGATGTTATTTACGGCGGTGAAGTTGCCGTACTGCTTAGTCAGGTTTTTGACAGCAATCATTACCTGATCCCCCCATTCTGGACCGTAATATAGAGACTGTTACCGGAAAAGGCGAACTGACCACTATCCATTTCCAATCGGAACATCAAATTGTTTTCTACCAGATAGCTGCTGGGATCTGGAAGCGAAAGGGACTGTCCCTGACGCCCAACCTGAATAGAATCCAATTCTTCCCATTCCTGATTAGCCTGTGACCAAATTAATAACTTGCCTGTCCCCTGTCCCCAGAATTCTTCAAAGGTCAGGTGAAATACGCCTCGGGCAGGATCCAGGTTTTCCGGCAGGGTAAACCTAAACTCTCCATACTCATTGCCCTCGATAATATACATAGACTCGTTTGCCCGGGCATACTGTTCCCGTCGCGCCTGGATTGAAGGTGTCAGCCAACCTTTGGGAATGTCGACGGTGTCGCCTGTAAACTCCACATTGCTGAAGTCAGTCCCGGAGACAATGATATCTAGAACCTGAGAGCGCTCACCAATCTCATACAAAGGTTGAACTGCCTGATCGGTAAAACCAAAATAACTGATTCCGGCGCTGTTGCTTCTAAATCCCGGCGGCATACCGTGCATAGGATCGATATCATAATGGCTGAACAACGCGGTCAGATCAATGTCGTGAACGGTCTGGGCCAGGGGCACTGTTTTTGTTTCTCCCTTTGCCAAGGGACCAACCTTATACAGAGAATTTCCCACCTGAAGATAACCGTCAAACATTTCTCTATCGAGGGTATTGACGATTGTAACTTCTGCATGTCCGTCATCTACACGGACATCAAACTGGATTGTGCCAGGGAAGTCAATTACATCACCGCCATAAAGCCGTTGCACTGACCAGAGCGGCGGGTTAATTATTTGGACATCCTGCCCCCGAACGGTGGTGCCGCTTGCCGGGACAAGATACCTCCATTGGCTCTCGGTGTTAATCGTCCCCCGGGAAGGGATATAGAGTCCGCCCAGAGTTTCCACGTGCATACGTTCTTGCTGCAACAGCTCCACAATCCCAATTTGGTACGTAATGCGTTCGGTGCTGCGCCCGCCACTCCCGACCATAAAGGTGCCGGTGGTAAAGATGATTGCCGCCAGCGGTATCGTCACCCACGCCCAATCCAGTCGCTTCAAGCGCCGCAGAACAAGAAAGTTAACCGGGCCCAGTAACACTACATATATAAATAAACCAAGGAAAACTCGCGATGGCGTCAAACCGCCCAGGCTCATTTCACTGCCATAAAGTCTGCCGAAGAGACTACTCAGCAACCAGTGGTCCACAACCAGCCGGCTGCCAGCTTCATTTGCGCCGGCGTTGGCCAGCAGATAGCGCCAGTACTCTTCAAAGTTCAAGGCGTTATCAAATGGCGCCGCCTCCAAATTCAGGGTTGAATAAAAAACGCGGCCATTGCCAAAGCTTTTGGTCAGCAGCAAGGGCTGCTGGCCGGTGGTCAACAAAACATCGCCGGCTACCGAACCGGTGACCACGGGAATCGGGCCAGTTACGGTGGCAGGAAACTGAAAGAAAGGACTCTCGGGCTGCAATTCTTCAGTAGTGGTAACGCCAGTCCCCACAAAGGGCAACAAGTCAGAGTCCACCAGCGCCTGATTGCGCTGCCAGTTGCTGCCGCCACTGATAATCAACGTGCCACCGCCGCCCACCCAGTCGGAGAGGTTTTGGATTTGTTCCGGCCGTAAATTCAATGTGCCCGGATCGCTAAGCACGATGAAGGAAAAGTTGCGCATAAACATGGAATTGTTAAAATGCACCGGGTCCATTGCCACAGGAGACAACGCTGGTTCCACGGTGGTCAAGCGCTGCCAGGGTGCCAATGAATCGGTCACAATGCCTGCGTAATGTATTGGCTCGTAGACTTGCCGGTCAACAACTACGTCCACGGAATTTATTTCCCGGCCACGGCCATCCAGAATAGCCACGGTAGCGCGGCTTGCCCAATCGGAGAAGAAATAATTGGCCATCTCCTGAGGAGGTAGGTAGAACTCCAGTGTCACTTCCTTGCCTTGCTCAATAAAAACTTCCTGCTGCATTCTTCCGCGATGGCGGACTTCTACCACTCCCTGAATGTCCTGGTCGCCGGTATTCTGCACAGTTACATGCAACAGGTTCCATTGATTGGTGAAAATCTGGCCGTCAAAATTCACTCCGTATTCGATTTCTGCCTCCGCTGCCCAAGCCGACAGAGGTACGGCGACAATAAATGCCACAAACAGGAGCAGTATTCCTAATCGCTTCATACCCATCTCTCCCTCTAATCAACGCTCATATATATCACATTCTACATTTTCTGCCTCCAGGGCAGTAACAACAACGCGCCGCAACCAGGTAAGGCGGAGCAAAACTCCGGCCAGTTCGGAGGCCCTCCTCCGGTCATCGGCGGTGTCCGCCTGGTTGATTAGGCAGGTAACATGCGGGTAATCCCAGTAGCGCCCGTAGGAACGGGGGTGGGCGATGATTTCCTGTACCCGTTCCGCAGTGAGCATCGTTCCCAGAGTCAAAGCGAGATGACGCTCCGCCAGTTCGGTCCGCTGAAAATTTTCCGGCCCCAGGGGCTTATCCAGGCAGCTGAGACCGAGCACTAGCACCAGCAGGCCTGACCCGCAGAACACCGGCTCATATTCGGCTGGGAATTTTAGGGGCCGATTCCGGGACCCGTCAGCTTCATAAACAAGTAAATCGATGCCGGGCAGCCCGGCCAGCGCTTCAACCCAGGAACAGGGCACACCGACGACTTTGTCATTCTCTACACCCTGCCCCACCAGGACAGGGCGGGAAGCGGCCTGCACCGTTTTCACCACAGTCTGCAGGTCAGTATTCAGCATCAGCGGCACTTCAGGCGAGGGCACATACATGCGGGTAGTGGTGGCGAGCACCACTTTCTTTCCGACAGCAGCCTGTTCCTTGGCCAGGTGGAACAGTGCCGTAGTCTTGCCACCACCGCCCACCAACGCCACTTGCTTATGCTTATTTACACCCAGGGCTTCCGCTAACACGCCGATTGGCCCCGCCCCCCTTCAGATGTAAAATTGCCTCCAGCACGCCTCCGGAGATTGTCCGGGCCTTATCGGAAATAGTCGCACAATAACTGACATCTCCCCGGGGGTCAATATCTCCCAGCTTAGTGCCGGGCTGCACCCTAGTGCCAGGGAGCAATAGGCCCCGCACCACCCCGGTGATTTTTGCCGTAAGCTGCACTTCGCCAATGTGGCCAAACACGGCGCCAGCCTCGATATTGTCGCCAATTGCCAGTTCGGACTGAAACACACCAGCCACCGGCGCTTTTAAGACGCGCTCCCTTGTGACGCCCATGATTGCTCCAGGCTCACTGGTATTGGGAGCGGCGCTGCCCTGGTAATAGATGCGCCCCAGGTCGTGGCCGCGGTTAGTTTCGATGACAGCATGTACATCCTGACCGGCAGTAAACCCGGGCCCAAGACCGATGACAATTGGCGCGTCCACAAGTGTGGTGCCGGTATTGACCTTGGCCAAGGTCGCATCGACCAGAACATCCGGATGGAAAGACGCAGGCCGATTATTGCCGTAATACACAGCAATAATCCCGTCTGAGGCCAAAGTCAGCGCATGCCCGGCATCGTCTGTAGCCACCGCCCGCACACCTTCCACCACCTGCTCGCCGTCAATCACCGCCTGGGCGAAGGACACCTGACGGCGCACGGCCAATGGGCGCGCTAACTCGGTCATAACTATAGAAAAACCGGCATTAAATAAACGGTGAGCACAGCCGCTGGCCATCTCACCGGAGCCGCGAAACGCTACTAACATTTCATTCACTCCTGTTCCTCATGGGGCCTGTACTTTACGTAATCCCCGGGGGTATCCAAATCAATAACTATACTCTCCTCAGCCAGGTCTAAATAGCGAACCCGCTGGGGGTAGCGAAGCAAAAGCTCCCGCAATCCTTTATCTGCTGTGGTAAGCTCCTGAATCTCAGGAATTAAACTCTTCCCAAACAGCACCGGGTGCCCCCGTCGCCCATTGTACACAGGGACGAGTATGTCCGGGCGTTCCTCCTGCCAGCATCTGATTAAGGTAGCTAATACCGAACGCCCCACAAGCGGCTGGTCCCCCAATGCCAGCAAGAAGGCGGCACTGGTCGCAGGAAGTCCGGCCACACCTCGCTGGATGGACGACAGCATGCCGCTGGCATAGTCCCGGTTCTCCAGGACCTCTAACCGGGGATCACTTACCTTCTCCAGCAGCGGACGGATAGTGTCAGCGCCGGCGCCTACGATCACCCGGACAGTATCGTCAATCTCCGGGCAGGCAAGGATAGTATCCGTCACCGCTTCAACAATTGTCTTGTCGTCCCGCCAGGGCAAAAGCTGCTTTAGGCGGCCCATGCGGGTGCTCTTACCAGCAGCAAGAATAACAGCAGACAGCATACTAGCACTCCCCGTCCAAATTTGCGTTCCAGCCAGTAGTGTAATTTTACACCCTGGACACGAAAAATACCACTATGGCAGGACATCAGGTTTAAGTCATGATAAACTACGGATAAGAAGTCAGATTCTGGGAGAGAGGGAAATGAGCAAAAAGATTATCATTGGCGCTGCGTGTATCGTAATCCTGCTGATTGTCACTGGCTTATTCTTGATTGAAAGGGAAGATTTCGCCCACACGTTGGTTCTAGAGCCAGTTGAATCGCAAGCGGCCACTTCAGCGAACCTGGAGGGGGAAACTTTCCAACTCAGCGGACGTATCACTAAATACCCCTTCGGCTACTATGCCATCGACGGAATTGCTTTGATTGACGGTGTCGAGCTAAACCTGGAATCATATAAGAGCATACATGAGGATGATTTCTTTATGCTGGATTTCTCTAACTATCAGCGCACTATCAGCGGCACTGTTTTTCTCAACGAACCGATCTGGGGAGACCTGGAGCAAAGCATCCGGGTGCAGATTCGTGGCCTGCAATGGTTCGAGCAATTCGAAGAACATACAGGCATACCGATTAATTAGCAATGGCGGCCAGCGGCCGCCATTTTTTTGTCTATAATCTTATCACTGTAAAACGTCAGGCCGGTAAAAATCAGCCGTTTATGTCTGCCACCAGAGCATCGACTGCCAGGGGCTTGCCGGTGTTTTCCTCCAGCTTCTGCCGCCAGGGCTTGAGGGCGCCGGGAGCAATGTACTGCTCTAAAACAAAGTCCACCGCTTCCCGAGTATGATGTAATGGGCCAAACCTTGCCTCCAGGTCGTGATGAATCTGACTGGCGATTACATCGGCCAATACATAATTCTGCCAGTAAACCGGGAAGTTCAGGAACCAGGCATTGGCAGCCCAACGCGGGCTGGCATTTGCAGAGCACCCCAGCACCCAGGCCTCAGTTTCGCCTAAGACGGCATCCGGATTGATGGCGGTGTTGCGGTAGAGTTTATACTCGAACAGGGCGTATGCGGTGCGCTGACGCAGATAATGGAACTGTGGCCCGCGGGCAGCTTCCAGGGCAAGCTGCACCTGGTTGTGGTCTAAGCCCCGTTCTTTCAGCCAGCGTTCATTACCAGGCACATAGCCAAACACCTCGGCGATGGCTTCGTTAAATACCGACGCTTCCCGGCGCAGACTCAGATGCTCCTGTTTGTTCATCGTCCCGTGGAGGGCGTGGCCCAGCTCGTGGAACGATGTTTTATAGTAGCCGTAGCCGTCAGCCGGATTGCCGAGGATCCGAATATCATTGCGGCCCAGGGCCATGCACAACCCGTTATACGGGATGTCGGCAGTAATCATATGAATTCCTAATTTGTCAATATCCAACCCCATGGAATCGGCCCAGGCCCGGACAGCCGGCAGGATTCCGTCCCGGGGGAATAATGAATCGGGCACTCCGGAAGTGCTCTCCAGTATAAACTGCACATCCCAGGGCTCAATCTTATCCAGGCCCAACTTGGCAGCGCCAGCCTCAAGAACTCCCAGGTACACTGGGTTAGTGGCTGTTACCAGAGTCTCCAACATCCCCTCGGATTCAACCAAGGACAATTCACTGCGTTCGAGAATTAAGTCGGCGTAGGTGTCATAACCCAGCTTGGCAGCTTCAGCATTGCGAAGCTCGATCAGTTCCATCAGCTTGGGCGCCATCTTTTCCGAGAGTTCGCCATAGCTGTGCCAAGCCAGCTTGCGCTGTTCCCGGTCGGGGTTGGCCCGCACTGTCTGACGGACACCGGTTATATCCACCCTTTCGCCCCCCAGCGGATACTGGTAACCAACCATCAGGTCATTCAACTCCCGGGCCAGTTCCAATATCTTGGGTTGGGAAGCAACTCGCGCCAGTTGCAATTGGGCACGGATATTCTCCAGGCGCCGGCGCAATACCGGTTCCTCCACCCGGGGCAACCATTCTTCCACCAAATTAGCAAAGGCCGGGTCCAGCATCATTTCCGCCCGCTGCTGCTCTAACCCCGGCAGACGGGGGTCACTGGTTTTTTCCACAAATCGGCGGTAGGAAATCTTGGAGATTTCGTTTGAGACATCCTCTAGTTTCCGCTCCCGCTGATCGAGAAAAGCTTGCAGTTGCTTACTGTCGGTAAAATTCATCAGACACTCCTCCATCTATTCTTCTTCAGGCTCCCAATAACGGGAGAAATACTCACCGGTGGTGCATAACGTACTTAAATCGGCAACCAGGTCAATAGCCAGCCTGCCGTCGAGATGCTCGATTTCATGTTGAAAAAGTTCTGCCATTGAACCATCGGCTTCTGTTATTCGGGATTGCCAGTCCAGATCCCGATACTCCACAGTTACTTCCCGGTGTCGGCTTACTTTAAACCAAATGCCCGGGTAACTGAAACAGGCGTCCCAAACCTCAAACTGCTCGGGACTTTTTTTAATGATGCGGGGATTGATCAACACCAGGGGCTGGCCCTTGTTGGTTATGGCCACCACCCGTTTGGAAACGCCAACTTGCGGCGCTGCTATCCCCCGGCCAAAACCGTTATTCTGACGGAAATCCAAAAGGGTGTCGTACATGTCCAATACCAAATCGTTGATTTCGGGGAGTTCCTCCCGTTTAACCGGTCGACTGGGTTGTCGCAAAAGCGGATTGCCTAACTCAATAATCGGGCGTACAGCCATAACAAATCACCTCCACCAACTATTTCGACATACGACATATCATTCCTGCGCCGCATATGAAAAAACCGTGGATTTGCACAAAAAGCACGCCACCTGAAAACATATACATTAACTCCAATTGCTGGTATTATAATGGTACTTGCTCTGTGCATACTGCACCGCAAAGGAGGCCGGGTATGCTTAACCTCAAATACAAGGACGTCATCCTGCGGGACATGTTGCCGAACGACCTTATCAATCATCGCCGGTGGTGGACTGAAGAAACTGAATGGATGAACTGGGACGCCCCTTGGGAGGCCAACGCGCCCGGCTTTGCCAAGCAGTATCTGTCCAGACTGGAAAAGAGATTACACTCTCCCCCGCCAAATATCCGCCCGACATTACAGATATGTACAAGCGGCGGCGTTCATATAGGGTCTGTGAACGCCTATTACTATAACCGGGTTTTTGGCCTTAAGGCGGTTGGAATCGCAATCAGAGAAAGCAAGTTCTGGGGCAGAGGCCTGGGTGGACAAGCTTTCGGCTTGTGGTTGGCATATAACTTTGTTGTCGGCGGCGCTCCAACATTATACTGTGAAACGTGGTCAGGCAATAAGCGTATGATTAATCTCGCTAGGAAATTTGGTTTTGAAGAAGCCCGACGCAAAAAAAATGCTCGCTCTTGGCAGGGAAAAACCTACGACGCCCTTGCTTTTAGCTTGGAGCGAACTCGCTTTTGTCGGGAACATCCAAATCTGCTTACTGATTTCCGGGCCAATTTACCCGAGAGTTAATTTTTGACCGGAGGAGGTTTTAATCTTGCAGTTTGTAAACCCCAAAGCAGGCAAAAACATCAAGTCTCGTTTACGACAGTTTTTCGAGCAAATCTATATCGCGGCCTGGTTTCAAATCACACCCAGCCAGTATAAGCTCTATCGGTTTTATAAGCAGGACGTGGACATGCAAAAAGTGCGGGAATATATGTCGCGCTGGGCCTATTTTACTTATGTTCAGCCTGCCCTGAACCACCCCAACTGGGCAATCCTGCTGAAAAACAAATGGTTCTTTCATGCCCACTACAGCAAGTTCGACAATGTCCCCCTTACCAACGTATTTGGCTATTATCATCCTCATTTCGGTTTCGCTAAAGGGGGCGCTGGACTCCGCACCGCAGAGGATCTGCACCGTTTATTGGCAAACAAAAAGCCCAAGGGCATCGTTTTAAAGCCGGTCAGTGGCTTTCAGGGCAAAGGCGTGCTAATCATCGACAAGATAATTTATGGCGAGGAACTCTCATTTGTCACAAATAAAGATACAAACCTGAGCTTGGGCGAACTGATGGATTACATGAACTGCGGACCGGTGGATAAGTACATTGACGAGGGATTCCTGATTGAAGAAAAACTTGTTCAACACCCGTTTTTTGAGGACATTAACCCCCACCATGCCAATACTATGCGGGTAGTGACTTTTATCGACAAAGATAACAAGCCCAATATTCACTTTGCCATGCTGAGGCTGGGGCGCAAAGGCAGTCCCACTGACAACTGGCAATGGGGAAATATTGCTGTGCAGATTGATCAGACAACAGGTGTGATGGGCAAAGGTCTGCATCCCCCGGACTATTCCCTGGAGTACGTAACTAAGCACCCAGATACGGGAGTCACCTTCACCGGCAAACAGATTCCAATGTGGGATGAAATACTCGATGCCTGCAAGGCAATCGCTCTTGCAACACCCAACTCCCGTGCAATTGGTTGGGATGTGGGGCTTACTGCTGAAGGCCCGGTAATTATAGAGGGGAACAGGAATTATGATATGACCTGGCCCCAGGCCTACGGTTCCGGGTATCTGCAACCGGAGATTGCCCAGCAGCTGGCCCAGTTCGGACTGGAATTCACGCCCGGATTGAAACTCAAGTTTCTCTTGGACCTGCTGCCAGGAAGAAAATAAATTCCGCCCCTTTTCAGCTTTACTTCTGGAGATATATAGATGCCCGCGCCTGTTGACGCGGGCATTTCGGTTTATGATGCTTTTTTATCCCTGCGGGTTTCTCTGCCAACATCTTTTGGCAGTACCAGGTTCAAGATTACTGCCACCAGACAGGCGACAACAATGCCGGAACCGGAGAATATCATTCCCACTTCTTCCGGCAGCTGGGCTAAAGCTTCCGGAACGGAGCCGAGGCCCAAGCCCAGCCCAAGGGCGACAGCAACAACCAGCAAATTGCGTCGGTTCATTTCACCCTGACTGATGAGTACTATGCCTGATGTGGCAATCATCGCGAACATGATAATCGCTGCCCCGCCGAGTACGCTCTGGGGCATGACAGAGACCAGAGCGCCGAATTTGGGGAAAAGTGCAAAGGCAATCAGGAACAAAGCGCCAATTGACACAACATACCTGCTCATAACACCGGTAAACGCAACAATACCAACGTTTTGACTATAAGATGTGTTGGGCAAGGAGTTGAAAATACCGGCGAAACTACTGGCAATACCATCAGCCATGACACCGCCGGATAGTTCTTCATCTGTAGCCTCACGGCCGGCACCACCCATGGTTATCCCGGATATGTCACCTACCGTCTCTACCGTAGTAACCAAATACATTATCAACATCGGAACAATTGCGGCCCAGTGAAATGACATGCCAAACTCCAGTGGTCGGGGAATCGCAAACCATTCCGCCGCGCCAACCGGACCGAAGTCAATCATATCCATGGGGATAGCGACGATGTACCCGACAACTATGCCAATTAAAATTGCGGCCATACTGATAAAACCCTTAAAAAACTGGTTGGCAATAATGACGACAACCAGAACGAGTGCTGCCAACGCCAGATTCTGGGGCGAACCAAAGTCTTCGGCACCAGCACCACCGGCGACGTAGTTAATCCCGGTTGGCATTAGCGAGAGACCTATCGCCAGAACGACTGTGCCCGTTACCACCGGTGCAAACAGCTTACGTATTGGTTTTAGGAAAAATCCCAAGATCATCTGGAAGAAACCACCTACAAACGTGGCCCCAAGGATGGCCGGCAGGCCAAAGCCAGGAGTAGTACCGATAGCAATGGCGGTCGGCAGGAAACCAAAGCTAGTACCCTGAACAACGGGAAGCTTCGCGCCCACCCTGCCAATGCGGTTAGTCTGTAGCAAAGTGGTGATTCCAGCCACTAACATGGCGCATTGAATCAAAAAGGTCTGCTCTCCGATGGTCAGTCCCAGCGCCCCGGCAATAATAATTGGAACAGCGACGTTACCACCAAACATAGCTAAAACATGTTGGATTCCCAGGGGAATTGCTTCATTAAGGGGCGGCTTGTCTTCGACGTCATAAACCGGTTCGACAATCACTTGCGTTTGTTTGTTTTCCTCCACGCAAAAAACCTCCTTAAAATTGTTACCCCTCCGGGTACATGTTAACACTATTCCGCTTTAACCCAATAAATTCCTGCCGAATATTAAATAAGTTTTAAATACATTATTTATTTTAAGTGCAGTTAACATTTTGCTGTCGTCAAACACAGCTACAATATCTTCGGTAGAGCTACTTACCCTTGCGAGCCGGGAAGTCAAACTCTACCCGGTTATCTTTCAGTACCAAACGGGCAGCAAACTTCTTGCCGGCTTTGGATGTAAAACCCTTGAGTTCCCGGGTGCGACCTTTGTTCAATAATTCACGGGCCTGGTTTGCACTCAAGTTCTTGCCGGCAATTCTTTTCCATATCACAAACTTACAGCCACCGGCCTCTGGCTTCCAGTTTCTGCAGCCAAAGGCTTTACGATTTTCCGCAACTTCGCCGCCACAGAGTGGGCAGGTACCGATTGGTTCCCTGGCAGAACCAGCGCTTGCGATTTCTGCCCGAGGCACAGTTAGAGCCGCCTCCACAGCTGTAGTTGCCAGCTTTGTCACAGCGTCCATGAACTGCGCAGGATCCTCTTCGCCCCGCTCCATGGCCGCCAAGCGCTTTTCCCAGTGACCGGTGAGCTCCGGCGAAAGCAACTCCGGGGTCGCCAGCAAGCCAATCAGCTGTTCTCCCTTTTCGGTAGGCAGCAGCGCCTTACCTTCTGCCCGCACATACTCCACGTTTTTGAGCCGTTCAATAATCGCTGCCCGGGTGGCGGGGGTGCCCAATCCACCCTCTTTCATGGCTTCCCGCAGCTCGTCATCATCAACCAGCGTCCCGGCCCCTTCCATGGCCGCAAGTAAGCTCCCCTCAGTATACCGGGCAGGCGGCTTGGTTTGGTCGGCGCCAATTATCACATCTTTTACCTGAACTGCCAGCTCCGGAAACAGTGGCGGCAGCAATTGCTCACCGCTTGCGCCTTCCACTGTCCGCCAGCCGGCCTGCACCAACTCTTTCCCCTTGGTCTCAAAACTCTCTGCTTCCACCTGGGTTATCACCCGGGTCTCCTGCCAAAGGCAGGGGGGATAGAATACGGAAATAAACCGGCGGACAATCAGGTCGTAAACCCGGGCCACCTCCGACGCGAGACGGGCGCCTGCTTTTTTTTCGGTGGGAATAATTGCATGGTGGTCAGTAACTTTGGCGGGATTGATTACGCGACCGCTTAAGCGAGGCGGCTTTGGCAAGAGCGGTTGGACCAACTCTGCATACTGTCCGACGCTAATCGCCTGCAAACGCCGGGGAAAACTGGGGATCAAATCGGGACTTAAAAACCGGGAGTTGGTCCGGGGATAGGTAATCAGCTTATGTTTTTCATACAATGCCTGGGCGGCAGCCAGGGTCCGGGAGGCGCTGTAGCCAAAGCGCTTGTTGGCCTCCCGCTGCAAGCTGGTCAGATCATATAAAAGCGGCGGGTTTTCCCGGCGTTCCTTGTGCTCCAGTTCTGCGATCCGGCCTGGTTTCCCGGCGACTTTACGGACAATCGCTTCAGCCTGCTCCTCCTGCCAAATCCGGTGGCCCTCTTTATTGAACCACCGCCCCTGGTACTCCCCCGCCTCTGCGGAAAAGGTGGCTTTGACCACCCAGAAGTCCTCGGGGACAAAGGCGCGAATTTCCTGCTCCCGGCTTACCAGCAAGGCCAAAGTGGGCGTTTGCACCCTGCCCACCGATAGTAAGGTCTTTTGCCGCCCGGTGTACGCCCGGGTGGCGTTGATACCCATCAACCAGTCGCCCTGGGAGCGGCAGCGGGCAGCGGCGGCTAGGTTATCGTAGCGCTCCCCCGGCTGCAAATCGGCAAAACCCTGGCGGATGGCACTGGTTGTCAGGGATGAAATCCAGAGCCGTTTAACCGGTCCCTGGTAGCCGGCAAGCTCACAAATCTGGCGGAAAATCAACTCGCCCTCCCGGCCAGCATCACAGGCATTTATGGCAAGGGTCGCCCCCCGCAGTAATCTCTTTATCAATTCGAACTGACGACGCTGCCGGGGAATTGTCTTGAGTCCAAATTCCGGTGGCACTATTGGCAATGTCTTCAGGGACCAGCGCTTCCACCGGGCATCATAATCCTCGGGTTCTTTCAGGGTGACCAGATGGCCACTGGCCGCGGTCAATATGTATTCGGGGCTCTCCATGTAGCCCGCCTGCTTAACAAATCCGCCCAGGGCCCGGGCAATATCCCGGGCCACCGAGGCCTTTTCGGCAATAATCACCGGTTTCATCACAAATCACCTCACGGACATATGTTCGCCAAGACGATGCAATTCTCCTGCAGCCCTGTTAAGGGCAAACAACAAGGGACTTGTCCCCTTGTCCTTATGTGGTATAATATCCTGGGTGATAATATTGAAATTGAGACAAATGGTCGGCATCCTGCTGCTCTCCGGCGACGAAATCCTGATGATCAAGCGCAGTGAAAAGCAAAAAATTGCCCCTGGCCTGTGGAGCAACATCGGCGGCCATATGGAACCGGAGGAACTAAATGACCCCCAAGCAGCCTGCCTGCGGGAACTACAGGAAGAGACCGGTTACCAGGCAGACGAAATTACCGGGCTTCATCTCCGCTATATCTCCATGGGCGAATTTAACGGCGAGCTCTACATTTACTATGACTACGTGGCCCACACCAATGTCAAACACCCCCTCCCCGCCTGCAGCGAAGGACAACTTGCCTGGGTGCCAGTCAAGAATTTGCACGCCCTGAAGATGCCCGAAACACTGCATCAGTTGCTCAATCACTTTCAAGAACATCCTGAGGAAAACCACACCCACATCGGCACTATTTCCGAAAATCTCACACTATGGACCCCGGACAGGGGGACAGGTCCCTCGTCCGACTAACTCCCATACAATATAAACATCCCCTCCCTACCAAAAATAGGGAGAGGATGTTTTTTTATACCTTTTTCCGCCTGAACAGGCTCCATGTTACCACTAAAACCAGTGTTAGCACCATAGCGCCCAGCCCAAACCACAACCAACGAGCAGCATCAGATTTAGTCTGGTTCGGATTGTCTTCGCCGGGAGTTGATTCCGGCTCCTTGCCTTCGTTTTCCCCGGCTGGGTCTTCCTGATCTTTCCCTGGGGTGCTGTCAGTCACTTCTTGGGGAGTTTCATGACTGCTGTCATCCGACACCCCGTCACCAGCGCCGGGAGTGTCACCAACTCGACTCCCACCGCCTTTATCATCCGTGTCATCGCTGTCTTCTTCCGGACCTGCGACGGTGGTAAAGCTGAAGGAAAACTCACGATTCGGCTCGCCGCTGCTGCCCGTTACCGAATCGGCGGGAATTGATACTGTGTAAATCGCGTTCGGGCGGAGTCCGCCTGCGGGCTCTAAGTGCAGAACATTACCCTGGGCGCCAGCGACAACTTCGCCACCGGGGCTGCTACTGCGAATACTGGCAGCGTACTCAACTTTATCTCCGTTTTGAGTAGTGATGGAGATTTCATCAAACTGATTGCCTTTGTGAATATCCTCATTAAACGTAATATCCACTTCGGTATCCAGAGCTACATCAACCATTTGATCTAGCGGGAAGGTAAAGATAACTGTTGGCTGATCGTAATCGGGCTCGGTGTTGAAGCCCAGAGTAAATGGTTGTCGCAACTTGTTGTCCTCAACACCCTGAACGCCTGCCGAATCAAGAATAAGCGTATAGGCCTGGTCGTGTTCAAGATTCTCCACTGTCCGAACTCGAAGGGTGGAGTCATTTATCTCAGTATCAATCTCAACACTCTGTCCGGCTCCATCAAAGAGATTGATTTCAGCAGCATCGCCATCAGCTTTCTGAATCGCCATATTGAAGTTGAGCTCTATTATTTGGTCAACCGGCACGGGTCGGGAGCTAGCTGCCGGCGCGAAAGATTCTATCTGCAGCGCCGGCTTATACAGAGTTACGGTGTAGATACTGTTTTCCTCAAAATACTGATTTACCCCTAGCGGAGGAATTAATTGAGCCGTTAAATCAACACCTTCGTCACCAAGCTTCTGGTTCGCTGCATCCCAGGTAAACAGCACCTGTGTTTTCTCTCCGCTTTCCAGGGCCGGAACCGTTGCCCTCAGCAAACTCTCCCCTTCAGCAGCTGCACCAATGTAGAGAGCAATCTCAGAATCTGCAACAGCTATGCTGCCAATATTGGCGGCTTCAGCTGTGAATAAATATCGTGTGCCACCTACCCACTGATAACGTAAATCGCTTAACTCAAGGTCTGGGGCAATGGCTGTTACCGCTGCCTGGTTGTTGGACCGGTCGCTATCCGCGACTTTTTTATCCGGGTCTACAACCACGTAGATTTCCTGCTCTTCTTCGCTTTGGGGCACCGTCCAGTCCACTGTTACCGCAGCAGTTGCCCGGGCGGGAATTACGGAATCAATCACCTGGGTTGCGCCAATTTGCTTGCCTCCCTCTGCGGGATTGCCGGCAAAGAAGGCAACTTCCACATCTCGGGCCGAGAACTCGCCGATGTTGCTGATATCCGCTGTTATGGCCACGGTACTGCCTGGGACCGGGTTCATCTGGGAAAAAGTAATATCTTCTTCCCACACTGCCAGGTCGGACCGGGGAGACAGGGAGGCAATCGAAAAGTCAGTCTGACCGGGATACACATGCTCCTCACCATCAATTGTTTCGATAATCCATTCCAGGGTGGTATATACAATCTTGAGATTACCTTCTTTGTCGACCACGGAATCCAGGGGCCGACTGACAGTCTTGTTGTCTGTGAGCCGAACTTCCCTGCTCCACACATCTTGGGCTTGCTCATAGAACAAAGTATGAATGTCGGCGCCTTCGCCGGCATGCAGGGAATAGCTCACAGCCGCCAACCCTGCTGCCGCGTCGGTTGTCAGGATGTAATCCTGCACTCCCGGCTCCGCCCCGGGGACTGGGTGGAAGTCTGCTTCTATGTCGCCTTTCAGGTAGACCAGCTGATCGTTTAGCGACCAGACCAACAGCAGTTCGCCATTGAGATAATCAACCAAGGGGTCGGCATTGAATCCGTCGCTGATAATAACCGGGTTGCTCCACCGGCCTTCTTCAAAAGTGATGACGTACAGATTCTGGCTTTCAGCTTCATCACCGTCCACCACAAAGGTGAGCACACCCTGTTTTCCGTTGTAGGCGAGGTCGGCGCCCGCATAGCCCTTGACTCCGCTGGCTGCGGTTTTCGGCTCGCTCCAAGCCTTGCCGTCCCAGTAGCTAAACATAATTTCGTTGGGCTCATCAGCCGAACCGATATAGTTGCCGGCCCTATTCCGTATCCATGTCAGCACAGCCTTGTCTCCGGCGGCGGCAATGCGGGGGGAGTGATCAAGATACTGATTATCTGTCAGCATCCGGTATCCGGCCCAGTTGCCCTCTGCATCACGGTTTGCTACGGCGATTTCGCTGGCCGCCAACATCTCTTCTAGGGTCGCGTCCTGATCCAATTCCTGGTTAAGCTTTTGCCAGGCCAAAAGAGTGCTTTCATCTGTCTTTGCAAGCACGGGCAGGAAATCTGCAGTTTTCGCTTCCTCCCCGAAATCGATGAATTCCGGAGTATTCCAGGTGCTGCCGTCAAATATCGAGCACTGAAGCTGGGTGTGGTTCATGTCAGCACGTTCCGGGTTATCTGCTATCCAGACCATCACTATTCCATCATCTGAGCGAATCAGCGACGGCTGGGGCTGGGGATAAATATTCTCCTGGAGCATCCGATTGTTCACAGCAGCGTCAGTAACGCCTTGGTTGAGCACGCCAAACCGGACCGGCTGCCAGTCGGACTGGGCCTCCAGATATGTCCGGGGCAACATTGACAGCTCTCCCTGGTCAGGAGGAGCGAGTGCGTCCCCCAGCAGGCCCAAACCACTAACCGACGTGCTATTGGAATTCCAGGTATAAACCAGCGCTTCCGATTCGGCACTCATAAACAGGAACTGGGTCCTGACTCCACCTTTCAGCTGGCCCTGAACATACCAGTCTATTTCCGGCGAAAACACAAATCTTGGACCAAGACTGCCACGAATGTAACCTTCAACACAGGCAATTCCCTTGGCGCCAGCGCCGATTGCTACCTCGACAAAGGGGGACATTCCCAATTCACCGTGAAACTCAAACTTATTTGTGTATAGTAAACCCAATCTGGCGTCCGCGCTAGCCCCGATTGTGGCGTCCAGATAAGCGGGCACCGGCCCAATCAGGAAATATTGCGTGTAACCAACGCTGCCCTCCAACTCCAAACTTACATAGCCACCGATCGGCAGCCAGTCCCCGTGGGCATCGGGAGCAAAAACATATTCCGCGCCGATAGCTCCGCCAATATCAACAGGTCCTATCTTTGTGCTGACATTGTTTCGGGCTGCCCTGCGGAAGGGGGACTTATAACCATCTGCGCCTGCTGCCACCCCGTAGACCAAATTACCAGCTTCATCTATCTCACCGTGCAAAGTTACAGTTTGCCTGTCTATCCCCAGGGTATGGGAGCCAAATACCGGCATGCCAGATGGCGCCCTGCCGGTTGCCATTCCAGGTAAACTTAAGGGTACCGAGAGCTCATACCTAACTCCCTGAAATACGGCAACCCCCAACGGAGGCCGCTTGGCAACAACGATGCCGCCGTCATAGGCGGGGGAAGAGCTGCCGTGACCGCTGACAGCCACCACCTGGAACCTTCCTGTGTCCATTTTCCCCATATCAAGCTCACCGAAGTTATAGTCACCAATCCCTTGCCGGAAAGCATCGGCAGTAAACGCCATCCTTTCCATGCCATCAGGAGAAAGCAGGAGGAGATAGCCCGGTTTATGCCCGTGCCAGTCTATCGTTGCCTGTAAACGCACTTCCGCTTCGGTGCCCTGGAAATAGGTAAACTCGTTGCTTGCGCCGGTATCCGACAGGGTGTTCTTCCCATGCCCGGAAGTAATGCGGGTAACCACCGGCCGCTCACTGGGAATATCAGGGGTGAGCTCCACATATCCGGTATGCTGCTTGGCGTAGAAATCCACGGTTTGTTCAAAATCATAGTAGTAGCTCGATGATATGTTAAGGCGCTGTTCGCCCATGGGAACATTTTCAATGACATAAAAACCATCATCGTCCCGGCTTACCGGCACCCTGCCGCCGTTGAGCCGCACTACCAAGCCAGTTACGTCTTCCTCAGTATAATCGTTAATTAAGAATCTGTACGTGGAATTACTGCCTGCCGTCATACGAACCAGCCTGTCCACCTTGCGGTCCTCATAACGGAAACTCAGATTGGTATTTCCGGGCGTCAGCTCTCCCCTGGCAATGGTAAGCACAGCGCGTCCATCCCGGTTGGTGGTTACTTCCCAGGTGTCGGAAACGGAAATAGTGCGCCCCTGCAGGGGAATGCCATTGGCCGAAAGCTCCACCGTATAGTTAAAGGTTGAAGCCGCCTGCGCCTCAGTCTCTGGCTCATAAACCAACAGCGTCCCCCCTGGTGATACGCTCATGGTGAAGTTGTCCAGGGCTTCAACGATTACTTCAACGCTCAAGCTAAACTGCTGCCCCTTATTATCGGTGGCGGTAAGGGTCACAGTATAATCGCCAGCTTCAGCATAAGAATAATTGATTTGCCGCCCAGCCTGGGTATGTCCGTCCCCCATATCCCAGCTGTAGTCCACAAGCTCCCGGCTATATTGCCGTTCCATTGCCAAGAAAATATAGGAGGCGTCGAAATCTACCGGGTCGCCCAAGAGGTGTCGGGCCGGGCTGAACTGGAAGGGCAGCAAATTGCCGGAAATCTCCTGCGCGGTGGTAAAGCTGAACCGGTAATCGTCATTTGCCTGCCCGGATTCGTCAATAATACTGCCTGCGGGCAGAATCACAGTATAGTCTGAAGAGAAGCTGAGATTGTCCACTGGAGTCACAATTAAAGTCTGGTCTTGCGTGCTCACATTTATCTCGACACTGTTGCCCGTTTCGTCCTCTAGGGATATGTCAGCGAACTTATCCCCTTTAGTCACGGGCTTGTCAAACAGCACCCGGGGCGCAATATTGACTGCCACATCTGTTTCATTGTTGGCCGGTGCAGGCAGCATTGCTGCTGTGCCCGTCTCGAAGGAGAAGGCGAAGTCATTTTCTGTTTCTACTCCCGAGGTATTGACAATCGATCCTGCCGGGACGAAAACATTGTAACGTGCATTGGGTCTCAAGTCAGTATCAGGAGAAATGCTCAAGGTTCGGCCCTGCAGATGGACCTGGGCATTAACTCGTTTGCTGTCGCTGTCCAGAAGACGGATATCCGCAAACTTGTTACCCTGGCGGACCCCTTCGTTAAAACTAATCCTGATATCGGGGTTGAGCTCTCTCTGGCCCTGCCCGGGCATGGGGTACTGACTTTCCACAACCGGTGGCGCCAAACTAGTTTCTGTTGTGAACTGATAGACTCTAACCCGCTGTAAGTCGCCATCATGGAGAACAAAGTGGGTCTCAAAGGAGTTGCCAAAATTATCCCTGACTACTCCCTGGGGAATCACCAATTCATATTCGGTGTTTCCGTCCAGCGCTGTCCGCGGCTCGACAATTAAGTTGTGCTCATTGATTGAAAACCTGGCGCCAACAGCTGCGCCGTTTTTCTCCCTGAGATAAATCTCGCCAAAATTTGGCCCGGATTGAATCACTTTCGTGAACTCCACTGTTACAACGCTATCGAGACTGACATCTGTGGCGCCCATTGCCGGATGAACCGAGGCAATTGCCGGCAGCTCCCGGTCAGCAAGGATTATCAGGTCAAATTCCTTTACCTCCCAGGCGAATCCCCTACTAAGGGTCGCGGTCAGCCGTATCTGTTGATTGCCCGCCGCCCTCGAAGGCCTGGTCACTTCTCCACCATGGGTAACGTAAGTAGTGTTGCTTGAGGTCCAGGTAATGCGGGAACCGTACCCGCCCCAGCCACTGAGTCCCAGATCGCCGGTAACACCGTTCAGGGAATCAGTGTCTGTAAACTCAAGTTCAAGGGCAACCCGGTCAAGAATCGCCGCTTCGAAATCTGTTACCGGCAACTTTCGGACAACCAACTCAAACTCTTTTGTGTCTGTTTCCACGCCTCTGTTTATAGTGGCGGTAAGGATGACAGACATATCTCCAGCCATATAAGCCGGACGCTTCACCCACTGGGCGTCGGCGCTCAGAACATCCGGGTGGCTGGAAGACCAGCTGATCTTGGTTTCATTGGCCCCGTGAGCAGGCAAAGTTTCCAGGGGACGACTGACAGAGCCCGCCGAATCACCAGGGGCAAACCCCAGATTCAGGGCAGCTTTGTCTGTAGCGACTGAATCCTGGTCAGAAAGCCGGACATTGATTGTCGCCCGGGGGTTGTTTCCTACATCCATTTTAAATGTAAGGGGCAATTCTGCGATCGGCTGCGATTCCAGAAACCCAGCAGCAATGACATACTCGTTGCCGGAGACTTGGTAATCCTCGCCTGGAATCAATTCCTCTGTACCGGCGAGAATCTTGTTCAATTGACTTCCATACGATGGGGTGAGCGTAAACTGCTTGTCCACTCCGGAACCGATAATATAATCGGCGCTCTCCGGTGCGACAAAAGACTCAAGCGTGATCACCAGTTCTCCCGGGACAAAAACTATGTCATAGTTGTCTGAACTGAAGCCTGATGGTGTAATAGCGTATGCTCCCAAATCTTCGCCAGGCATCCGGACAAGTTTTAAAGCGCCTGCAAGATTTGTCTCATCTTCACCGGGGGCGAAACCCTGATAGGTAACAGTCAGTTCCGGATCATCTTCTCCCTGCATCTTGACTTTGTTATCGGCGCTGATACTCAAGGGCCGCTGCCCAATGGTGAGCTGGGCCGAGGTAAAGGTGATATCATACCAAGAATGGTCCAAACTAGCTTGGGTAATCTGGTAGCTCCCAACGCCTTCGCCAGGTTCACGGCCCAGGGCGCCGGTAAGGGTATCCTCGCCAAACAACTGGCCGGCAATAATCTGATAAGTGAGTTGGGGATCGGCGGCGCCGTATATTTTGCTCTTGCCGTCAGCTGAAACGGTAAGCGGAGCGGGATTAATGGTCAACGTGCCGCTCTCAAGGATCAACTCGTAATTATCCGCCGTCAGGGCATCATGGTCGATTTGGATTTCATAGCTTCCGGGGGTTTTTGCATCCACAGCCGGCCCGGTAAACCTGAGGCTGCCCAGGTCTCCCTCGCTGTCTCCCGGGACAAAACCATCGAAACTGGCAGTAAAATCGGTAAACATATTACCGTTATAGATATGTGTCGGGCTATCTGCGCTCACAACCAGCGGCTTTTTCTCAACGCTAATCTCTAAAGTGGAGCTGATCGGCTGATAGTTTTCCCTGTTGTCGGGCATGAAGGTAACTGGCACGATATGCGTACCGACCTCCGGTTTCAAAAAGGGCTCTGCAAACACGAATCTGCCAGGAAGTTCGTTGGCAACCTTCCCGCCGCTCAGTTCTGAATCCATCAGGGCGTCACCATAGATAATTGGCGCGGCCTGGGGCCATTCTTCTACCGGGGGAGTTCCCCGCTCAACGTTAAAGGTATTAGATACACCCTGGTGTCCTGCATATTCTGAGCTATATATTGTCGCCGTTAGCGTATGCTGAAGAGCCAGCTCAACTGCTATTTGGTAGTTGACGTTTGTAAGGTAGTTGTCGCCGATAAACGAGTATTCGCTGCTTAAATTGGTCGTATGGTAAAAGTCAGGTATAACATTGCCGAATCTATCCCTGGGAACAATGCAGATAAAGAAGCTTTCCCCCACTTTCTGTGTCCCAATCTCGCCACCTTCGCCTGACTCCACCACCAGGTTATCAAAAGGCCCCGGGTCTACCGAGACTTGCCTTGAATGCACAGTAACAGGTGTAGCGCCCAGCACCGCTGTAAATTCGATAGTAATCGTTTCAGCGGTTTCATAGGCCAGATTTTCGAAGCTAACAATGCCTCCCGCAGCTCTGGCGGTGGTGACGCCAACCAATTCTCCGGTGCCGGCGCTGATTAAGGCTGTTACAACTGTATTGTCATCATGGGTAGCTAAATTTCCGTACGCATCCAATAGGTGCAACACCGGCTGAGCGGCAAAAGGTTCACCTGCAACTGCTGTGCTCGACGGTTCCGTTTCGATGTGCAGCTGGTCGGGCGGCCCGGAAACCACAGCAATACTGTATCCATCTGTGAGCACCGTCCTGTCCGCAATTACAACCAGGTCATCGGCACTCCCTGTCTTGGAGCCGGCTTTGATGGTAATCTGCACTTCGTTCTCGACGCCGGAGTCATAATCGTACTGGACACTTTCAATCCAATCGTAAGTATCCAGGGCACTCCCGTCTTTGCGTTGAATGTCAATCTTAATTTGTCCTTCTTCTGTACCTAGATTTGTCAAGGGTCTGCCTTGTTGATCATTTACGTAAACTGAGATTGAGTTTGACTCGCTTTGGGTGGGCAGAAGAGGCAACCCTGCATCGGGACTGATCTCGCTATTACCGGCATCAGGGACCTGGTATATAAACTCATAGGCTCCGTCTTGATTGAGCATCTTGGTAACCGGCGTCTCAGCCTGCATGTTTAGTACAGGACGCACCCAAGTTATGGTGCCAACGTTTGTAAGACCAAAATCGAAATCTGGATTTGGTTCGTTATCCCTGAAAAGCAAGCTTAATAAGTGAGCTTTTTGATTACCATTGGGTGTTCGGGTCCAGTAGTTTATACTGGGCGGAAACGGATTCGACCAATCATTATGATAAGGATGGTATGCCTTCCGGTTATTTCGAACCGTCTCAGCGTCTCCCTGAAAGTAGGGGAAAACCTCACCAATTGAAATGTAATCAATAGATAAACCCTGGAGATAAACAATGTCATCATTTGAGCTTGCTCCCAACTCAGTGGCAGAGGGAATAAAGACATTATCAGTGGTTGTGTAGCTAAAGCCATTACATTCTTTGTTGGGAACTGTGGTCGGGACAATATGCTCCTTAAAATCATTGGAAAAAAAGCTGTAAAACCCTTCCGATGCGTGTACGCCAGTGCTGTTTAACCAGTGGCGTAAAACATATTTATCTCCTCCGTGGATGCCACTGAGACCCCAGTAATTAGCCCCGCTATTATTATCGGGGTGCGGTGCAGGGTGCTGAAATATAAAATCATTGATTAGCTCTTCAGACATCAGGGTTACGCCTGAACCCTCCCCATAATGGTCTTTGGCCACCACAACCCAGGTGACGGGTTTGGTAACCGTGTCATAATCATAGCTTACGTAGTCATAATACTGCTGGAACATTATATAATCCCAATTCCAATTGGGATCAACCACCCGATCCCCGATCTGCAAATCCCACAGGTCCTGGGTGGCGCCTCCCGCGGCCTCAACCTCTGTACGATCCCACATAAAAGGCACAAATAAGGATAGTAAAAGTAAACACGCGATACAAATAACAACTGTTTTTATTTGCTTACTCTCATTAAACATTGTTTTAGCCCCCTCAAAGCCAAACATCTCTAGATATTAGATACCTTGGATAGATTATACACCGCGAAAAATATTCCAACCTAAAGTTAACCTAAAGATTAGCTAAAGTTTACCTTAAGAATGCTTGCTGCCCAGGTCACAAATTCCTCATGACCGGCAAGAAAGATGCAAAAACGCCTGCACCTCTTTCACAAAAGAGGAATGCAGGCGTTTTGTGTTATACAATCTTTCGCCGTCTACTCTCCTAGACTGGGGCCCGTCCCCTAGCTTAACATGGCTAAAACCAGGCGCGCCGAGACTGCTGCCGCCTGGCGGGAAAATTCGGCAAAGCTGACGGTTGCGTCGTTATCGGCCTTATCAGATATAGAGCGGATTACAATGAACGGGACCTTGTTGATATAGGCAACATGGGCGATGGCCGCTCCTTCCATTTCGACGCAAAGCGCACCGTAGGTGCTGAAAATCCGCTCTTTCACTGCCGGGTCTTCAATAAAGCTTTCGCCGCTAACAATCCGCCCAGTTCTCCAGTTGGTTACGCCCGTCTCCCGGCAAGCCTTCTGGGCGCGCTGCACCAGCCCGGGGTCACAGGGAAAACTCAGGGCATAGGGAAATAAGCTCTCCATCTGGAGTGGCCGCACATCATGGTAGGTTAAGTCGTCGGCGATAACGACTTGCCCAACATCCAAATACTCTGCCAGCGCCCCTGCCACACCAGTGTTAATCACCTGGCTGACTTCGAAGCGGTCAATCATTATCTGGGCGCAGGCGGCGGCATTCACCTTGCCAACACCAGAGCAGGCAACAACTACAGAACAATTGCCGATATGCCCCGAAGCAAAATTGATACCGGCAATTTCCCGGGTTTGGATGTCGTTTATCAGGCCATGAAACATTTCCACCTCGCAGCCCATGGCGCCAATTATGCCAGTAATAGCCAAGCTGATCCCCTCTTCCTCCCAGTTTCTCAAATAATACTGCATGGGAAAGAGCAAGTAAAGGTGTTGGAGCTTGATTTACCAGCGAATTAATACCACCGCTGTAACGCCCTAACAAGGAAAAACCAGTCAATATGTCGAATTATGTCGAGTAAAACCGGAATGTCTTATCTAATCTAAACATCTGCGCCAACCCAAATTTTTTAGCTGGCGACTACTACCGAAAGAGGGGTATGGGAGTGACTGGAGAGCGGATTTTAATCGTTGAAGACGACCCGCACATCAGCAATGTGGTGAAGCTGTATCTAACCAACAACGGATTTGATGTCTTTACGGCCGCGAATGGTACTGAGGCACTGCAAAAAACAGAGCAGATCGACCCTGACTTGGTTATCCTGGATGTTCAGTTGCCTGAAATGGATGGGATGGAAGTATGTCGGCAGATACGGCAAGACAACAATGTCCCAATTATATTTCTCAGCTGCAGGGCAGAAGGTACTGATAAAATTATGGGCCTGACTGTGGGCGGCGATGACTATATAACCAAACCCTTCGATCCGGGTGAACTGCTGGCACGCATCAAAGCGCATTTGCGGCGCCATACCAGGCTCAACACCCCCCCAGAACAGCAAAATGTCCAACTCTGTTTCCCCGGACTGATTATTAACCCGGCCACCCATACTGTGCAGGTGAATAACGCTGACGTTAGCTTATCGGCCCGGGAGTTTCAGCTCCTGCTGCTTCTGGCTAAACAACCCAACGTTGTATTTGGGATGGATGAAATCTACCAGCACCTGTGGCAGGCTGACAGCATTGGCGATCACAGAACTGTCATGGTCCATATCAGCAATTTGCGCAAGAAGATAGAGCAGGATTCTGCCCGCCCCAAATTTATTATGACTGTGAAGGGCGCCGGCTACAAGTTTGCCGACTCCTCAGTTGCAGACAAAGAGGGAAGCAAGGATGCGTAGGCTCATTTTGAATAGTCAGTTGAAAGCTCCAGTCCTGTTCCTTATTATTCTGGGGCTTTCATTTTTGATGGTGAATGTGGCGGGCGCGGAAAATTCTTTCCATGAAATACACCCAACAGCAAAAAACGGGGTTCTCGACCTTACTGCCTGGGATTTAGATACTGATGGGATTGTTCCGCTGGAGGGACAATGGGAGTTCTATTGGCAAGCGTTATTAGAGCCCGCTGACTTTGCTGATTCAAATGGCAGCCCGGAACTTATCAATGTTCCTGGCACCTGGAACCAGTATAAGGTCAATAATGAGGCAATTGGCGGCATGGGCTATGCCACCTATAAATTATCGGTTGAGATCGATTCCCAGGACAGGTTGCTGGCTCTGAAAATTCCTCGAGTGTTTACGGCTTATACGCTCTGGATAAATGGCGAGCTCGCGGCCTCGGCTGGCAGTGTTGGCACCAGCAGGGAAAATTCCACCCCCAAATACCTGCCCCAGGTGGCCGTTTTTGATGCCGGTGAAGGTAAAGTTGAAATTGTAATGCAAGTTTCAAACTACCACCATCGCAGCGGCGGTGTGTTGGAGAACATCGGCTTTGGCCTGGAGGAACAAATCCTTGATGCCCGCTATCGGGCACTAGGTTTGGAGTTGTTTATCTTTGGTTGCCTCTTCATAATGGGGCTTTACCACTTGGGGCTATATGCCTTTCGGCGCAGTGAACTATCTTCGCTGGTGTTTGGCGTCTACTGCCTTGCCATTGGCATGCGAACACTGCTAGCGGGCGAAATATTTTTTATCTATCTCTGGCCCGGATTTAACTGGGAGGTTGCCCATAATTTGCAGACCCTGGCCTTTTACCTGGGGCTGCCCTTATTCGTTATGTTCATCCGCCTCATCTTTCCCCAGGATGTGCCCCTGCGGGCTGTACGTCTGGTCCAAGCCATCAGTCTCGCCTTCTCGCTGTTGGTGGTCTTCACGCCGGCGAGAATATTTACACACGTCAACCCCGCGTTCCAGATGTTCTTTCTGGCGACTATCCCCTACTTTGTTTACACTTTAATCCGGGCGATTCGCAATAAAAGACAAGGTGCTTTGGTAATTGGAACTGGCGCCTTCGCCCTGATTCTTTCTACCGTCAATGACGTAATCTTTTTAAGCGTAATCATGAATGATTACCCCGCTCCCTTGTTGCGTGAAATTGTCACCAGAGGGAATCTGTCCTCACTGGGAATCTTGGCATTTGCGTTTGCCCAGGCCCTGGTTTTGGCGATGAAATTTAGTACGGCGTTCACCCGTGTCGAGGAAATGTCGGCGGAAGTGCAGGAGCTCAACATAAATATGGAAGATAAGGTCGCCGAGCGCACTGCTGACCTGGAGAAATCCAATGAGGAACTTGATGAAGCATATCGGGAACTGTTTAAACTGCAAAAATTCCGCCGTAATTTGCTGGCCAACATATCCCATGATCTGCGCAGCCCGATGACCACCATTAAAGGGTATGTCGATGCAATCTTAGACGGGATGGTCAAGGATCCGAATGAACAACGCCGTTACCTGGAGGTCGTCCGGGAAAAATCCCTGGGCCTGGAGATCCTTACCCGGGAGTTATTTGAACTTGCTCGCCTGGAATCCAGAGAGGTAAATCTTGACCTTGGGGTTTTCTCAGCGGAAGAGATTGTCCAGGCCATTTACCTGAAGTACCGGTTGGATGCGGAAGCGAAAGGTATAAATCTCAGCTTAGATATCCCCGAACAAACACCGATAGTCAACGTTGACATCGAGCAAATTGCGCGGGTCTTCGACAACTTAATTGCCAACTCAATCAGGCATAGCCCTGCCGGGGGCAGCATCACCATCGGCTACTTCGCCCAGGAAAACCAGGTGGTGTTTTCTGTGACCGATACGGGAGAAGGAATACAAGAAGCGGACCTGCCAAATATATTTGACCGTTTTTATAAGGGAGATAAATCGAGAACCGCTAGTTCCGGGGGCAGCGGCCTTGGCCTAGCGGTAGCGCGGGAAATTGTTGAATACCACGGCGGTAAAATTTGGGCCAGAAATAATCCTGGGGCTGGTAGCACCTTCGGCTTTTCACTCCCGGTGCATCAGTGACGCTTGCCTTCGAATATAGAATTAAAAGACGCCTGCATCTCTAAAAATCGTGATGCAGGTGTTTCGCAATATAGTTACTTCCCAGGCCTGATTATTTCCGGACGAGGGACCTGTCCCCCTGTCCGAAGGCTTGGAGGTTTAAGTCGCCGGTGCCGGCGGGGACGTTGGCGATGATCGCCTTTTCCCAAGCCTCGGCAGGCAAGGCCAGTTTGTCGGCCAGGGCACCGATGAGCACTGTGTTTACAAGGCGTTGATTGCCGAGCTTGCGGGCAATCTGAGGCGCCGGCACCAAGCGTACGTCATGGCCCTTGGCTTTAAATTGACCGGGAATATCTTCCGGATATTCTTCCTTTTCCAGCAATACCGGGGTGGGGAAAGCAGTGTAATCATTGAGGATCGCCGTCGACTCCGGCGCCAGATATTGCAGCCAGCGCAATCCTTCCAGCTGCTCCAGGGCCACCAGAATGTCGGCCTCACCCCGGGGAATTAAGGGCAAAAATCGCTGTGCGCCGATGCGCACCATCCCCCAGACAGCGCCGCCCCGTTGAGCCAAACCATACACATCGGATGAGCAAACCTCATGCCCCGCAAACATAGCCGCCTGGGTTACCACCTGGGTAGCGAGGACAAGCCCCTGACCGCCAACACCAGCAAAAATAATATCTGCCTTCATTGCGCTCCCCCCTTCACACGTTTGATGGCACCCACAGGACAGACCTGGGAACATACTGAACAACCAACGCACATGTCGCCGACAATAAACGATTTCTTTTCCTCGATGCCGGTGTACTTGCGCATGTGTATGGGCGGGCAGTTCACGCTAATGCAGGAGCGGCAATTGATACATATCTTGGGGTCGACATAGAATCTGGGTTCCCGGATTTTAAAGTTCAGGGCGCAGGGGCGGGTGGTGATAATCACCGAGAGTCCCGGACGCTTAATCTCTTCCCTGAATATGTTCAGGGCCTCTTTATACTTAAACTGATCTACTTCCCGCACGTTCTCGATGCCCATGGCGTTTAATATTGTCTTAAAGGACAGCCCCTTGCTATCCTCTTCCCGCTTAAGGACTCCGGTGCCGGCGTTGTCCTGGCCACCAGTCATCGCCGTGGTCCGGTTATCCATAATCACTAAGGTGATATTCCGCTGGGTATCCCGGAGGTTGACGAATCCGGGCAGGCCCGAATGGAAACCGGTGCCGTCGCCGATTATTGCCACCAGCGGTTTATCGTTGCCAATCTGATGATGCAGCTCTGCCATGCCCTTGACCATCCCCAGGCAGGCGCCCATGCTTATATTGGTCTTGCTAACTTCAAAGGGTTCGAGAATGCCCAAAGAATAGCAACCGATATCGCCAATTACTGTCGGGCGCAAGCGCTTAAGTATGTGGAATACCGGGCGATGGGGGCAGCCCGAGCAGAGGATCGGCGCCCGGGCAGGAATATCGGGTTCCGGTTGTTCTGCCTTTGGCCCTGAATCTACGAGCCCTGCCTGTTGCAGGCCCTCGCGGACGACATCGATGGTCAGTTCGCCGGTAAATGGAAAGAAATCCTTCCCTTTAGCGGCAATACCGTTGGCATTGAGCACTTCCTCGATCAGGCCCAGCAATTCTTCCACCACCAGCACACGCTTGTAACCAGCAGACAATGTCCGGATTTCCTCCACAGGTACCGGCCAGACCAACCCCAGCTTGCAGATTGAAGCTGAAGGATTTAATTCCTTGACATAGTTATGGCTAATACCAGAGGTAATCAGCAGCGTGTCAGCGCCTTCGACCGGTATATAACAGTTGATATCCAACTCCCTGACATCTGCCTGCAGTTTTTCCAAGCGCTCCTTCATGAAATATTGCTGTTTGTTGGCGTATGGCGGCAGCATGCAGAAGCGACTTTGGTCCGGCTCAAATCCGGCGGGAATATGTTCCTTCCGCTCCGCCAGCTCTACAGGACCCCGGCTGTGACATAGGCGGGTAGTGAGCTTCAGCAGCACCGGGGTGCCATAGTGTTCGCTGATTTCAAGTCCGATTCCAACCATTTGTTTTACTTCCCGGGGCGAAGCTGGTTCCAATACCGGCATGTTGGCAAATCTCCCCCAAAAACGGCTGTCTTGCTCGTTTTGGGAGCTGGTCAGGCCCGGGTCATCGCCAACCACCAGCAATAGGCCCCCCGGAGTATCTACCTGGGTGTAGGTCATAAGCGGATCGGCAGCGATATTGATACCGACATGCTTCATGGAAACAAGTGCCCTACCGCCGGCGGCACTGGCGCCAATCGCTACTTCCAGGGCGACCTTTTCGTTTACAGACCACTCGCTGTAAATATCTTGGTATTCATGCAAAGACTCCATAATTTCCACCGTTGGCGAGCCCGGATATGAGGCAGCCACCCTGCCTCCGGCCTCCCAGAATCCCCTGGCCACTGCCTGATTGCCATTCAGGGCTTCTACCTTTGCCATTTAAACACTCCTCTCCACAATCCTTTCCCAGTATTGATTTTACCTACTTTTGATTAGCACGTCCCCCAAAAAACTTCTGGGCAGCTAAGAAGCCCGATTATGGGCTTTTAGTAAGTGAATCTAGGTATTTTACGGCGCTGAGGGCTGCAACCTGTCCCTCACCCACGGCCTTTGCCAATTGGTAAGGCCTGCCAGTCACATCGCCGGCGGCATACAAACCGGGAATATTAGTCGCCATATCTCGATCAACCTTTACATGATTTTTCGCCAGCTCCAAGCCGGGAACAATACTGGTCAGAGGCAGCTGCTCTTTATGTATAAAGCACCCATGCACTTCCAGTTCTTTGCCAGACTTCAATACTACCTTTTCTAATTTCATGCCGCCTTCGAAACGCTGCGGCTTATCTTCAAGTATCTTGACATTCTCGGGTGGGCTGTACTCCCCTTTATACAGGGGTATATAGTATACAGTAGCCGCAAGTTCCGCCAAAAAGTTTGCCTCTTCTTCGCCTTCAGCATTATCAGCGATTACAACCACTGTTTTGTTGCGGAAAAAATTGCCGTCACAGGTTGCGCAATAACTTACCCCCTTTCCAGTGAATTCTTCCTCGCCCGGCAATGGCTTCTTGATGCTGACACCGGTGGTCAAAATCAGGGTCCGGGTCTGGATTGATTCCTCCCGCAACTGCAGTTCAAAATAATCGCCCATGGGGTAAATAGCTGTAATTCCCCGTAAATCTGGCTTAATACCCATTTGCTGCCCGTGGCGCAGAAAGCACTGGCGCAGTTCTTCGCCCCCAATTTCGGGAATTCCCAGATAGTTGTCGATGCGGTGCGCTTTATGTAATGCCGGACTGCATAACTTGGCGCCAAAGAGAATTAAATTCTTGTCCCGCACCCGGGCATTGATTGCGGCAGATAAACCTGCCGGGCCACAGCCAATAATCGCCATATCCAACATCTCTATCACCTCGATAATAATTTTAGCGCAGATATGCCTATATTGCAAAATATGGGAATTTGTGAAAGCGCTTGCTTTCTCGTTTGAAGTTTGCCTACTGAAGGGGCCATACATACGCACAAATAATAAATATGATTTTCCGCTTGACAATACTCCTGTTATATTCTAGAATCGCATTTAATAGAATAAAGCATTGCCTCACCAAATGGTGAGGTAGAGGCGCGACTGTTATCAGTACTGTGGGGAGCCCGGACGGGGCAAGGAAGCACAGGAAAGGAGCCGTCGCCGAAGCGCCGGAGGCGTCCACTCCGGTAGCTGGGTCGACAGTGAACAACTGTCGGACTGCTATTGTTTTCCGCCCCAGGACAACAATAGTGCGCTACTTCACCCGGGGATGGAGGCCTTTTTTATGCTTTTAAACGGCTGGCATCTGTCCGGCCGTTTTTTAATACTATTAAACATAAATTATTGGAGGGATAATTATGGAAGCTGGAATCTGGTCATTATTGCCTGCTGTCCTGGCGATTGTTCTGGCAATCATCACCAAGCAGGTGGTCCTGTCCCTGGGAGCCGGTATTATTATCGGCGCCCTGATTCTCAACGGGTTTAACCCTGTTGCTGCGTTCACAAGTATAACTGCCACTCTCATTGAAAATGTCGCCGACCCCGAATGGAATACCCCGATCATCGTGTTCTGCCTATTGCTGGGGGGAATAATTGGAATGATCAACGCCAGCAAAGCCGCCACCGCCTTCGGAAACTTTATTGCCCGACGGGTGCGCACCCAGCGCGGTGGCCTGCTCACCACCTGGTTTTTGGGAGTTCTGGTTTTTATCGACGATTATTTCAACAGTCTCTCGGTGGGCGCAATCATGCGTCCCGTCAGCGACCGACTGGGTATATCCCGGGAAAAACTGGCCTATACCCTGGATTCAACAGCAGCGCCTGTCTGCATCCTGGCGCCGGTATCCACCTGGGTTGCTTACGTTATGTCGTTATTAGCCACGGAATTTTCTGCGGCCGGTATTGACAAAAACCCATTTGTCGCCTTTATTGAACTGATTCCCTATAATTTTTACGCCCTGCTGGCGCTGGTGCTGGTAGTGATTCTGGCAATTATCGGGAAAGACTATGGTCCAATGGTTGCCGCCCAGGCCCGTACCCGAGCCAGTGAATCCGAGCAAGCGGAAACAAACAGTTCCGGGCTCCTGTCAGTGCTGGACCTGTTATTGCCCATGCTCAGTCTGGTATTGGTAACATTAATTGGCATGCTGGCCACCGGTGGCTATTTTGAAGGGGGCATTGGCATAGCAGATGCCTTCCGGGAAAGCGACCCGGCCATGGGCTTGATTTACGGCGGTGTGTTTTCACTGCTTTTCACAATCGTATGGTATCTATGTCGCCGTCAGCCGGTCACTCGTTTAATGGAAGGGTTTGGAGATGGTTTCAAATCAATGCTGGACCCAGTGATCATCCTTGCCCTGGCCTGGACCATTGGTTCGGTAACCGGCGAGCTTGGAGCTGGTGAGTACCTAGCCAGCGTAATCGGCGCCAACATTCCCGCCTTTGTCTTGCCACTCTTACTATTCGCGATTGCTGGCTTCACAGGCTTTTCCACCGGCAGCTCCTGGGGCACTTTCGCTATCATGATCCCCCTGGCGGTTCCGGCCGCGATGGCAGTTAATCCGGAACTTCTGATGCCAATGCTGGCAGCCGTGCTTGGCGGCGCCGTATTTGGAGACCACTGTTCTCCGCTCTCAGACAGCACCATTCTCTCTTCTGCGGGGGCGGGCTGCAACCATATTGATCATGTCAGCACCCAACTCCCCTATGCTTTGACTGGCGCTGCCGCTGCTGCTGTCGCCTTCCTGCTCGCCGGCTTTGGGATTTCTCCCTGGCTGGCTTTACCTGCAGGCTTGTTGGTGCTGATTGCCTTGGTGCGTTTCCTGACCACGCGCCCGGCCCCAATCCAAAAAACGCTGGACAGTTAGGGGTGCAGGAATAACCGGGCATCATCGCGAGCAATTATTGTATTGCCATTGCAAGAAGCGATGGACAATGCCCACCACCTGCTGGACGAAGCTTCTGACCGCATGTTTCGTCTGTTAAAAGTCGGCATGAAACTATAGTTTGATACTCAGCTGTTGAGCAATCAACAGCATTTTTTATTACATTAATACAAGCGTTAAAGACATTGACTGGCAGGCAGAAGTACAATATATAATTACTATATATAGCTTTTATATATTGGGGGTAGTAATATGCTTACATTTGTCATCCTTGGCCTGCTTAACATATCGCCCATGACCGGCTATACAATCAAGAAAAATTTCGAGGGTCCCATGCATACAGTGTGGCCGGTTACCTTTGGCGGCCTCTATCCAACGCTGCACAAACTACATACAGACAACATGATTGAAGTCGAGGAACAAGGAGACGCCCGCGGGCAAAAAGTTTACCACATCACCCAGAAAGGAAGGCAGGCGCTAAAGCACTGGCTTTCCGAAGATACCTCTCCCCCCAAAGTTCGCAATGAATACCTCTTAAAGCTGCTGGTTTCTCGGGATATTTCTGACAGTCAACGTCTTAAACTGCTTCAAGAGTATCTGGAATTACGCAAGCGTCATCAGCGACAATTAATTGAACTTGAATCGCTGGCAAGGTCGGGCAAAGCCCTGATAACCCGCGGCGGTGATCTTTTCTCAAGCTACATGATTCAAATGGTCAACGCTGAAATTGAGATTCTTGAAAATATCATTGATAAGGAGCTGAGTAACCTTGCTGAATAACTTGAACTTTGGCCTGGTCGCATTAATTCTTGCCGGGCTGACCGGGGCCTATGTGCTATTGGGCCCAGCACTCTCCCATCTATTGCTCAAATTGGGTATCAGAATGCCATCGGCCCGATTGTTCTATGCCAAAACAATTACCATCGCTTTGAACCTGGCGCTGCTGGCGCTATTGGGAATAAGGCCTGGCGAGTTCTTCCATCTCGACTCTCTGGGCACCGGAACTTTAATCATTGCGCTGGGGTTTCCGTAGCGGTTGCCTACGCAACATACGGAGTTATCGCCCGGGGCAATGTCGGTCAAAGAGCTGTCCGGTTGTTTGGAACTAATTCCGGCGCCTCTTATTCCGTGCTGACGACAGCTGTTTCGGCAGGACCAGCGGAGGACCTGTTTTTCATTGGGGTTCTCCAATATACAATCGCCGGGTATGTTGGGTGGCTGGCTGTGCCCATCTATTTGGTGGTAATCAGCTCTGCCCATTATTGTAATGTTGTGCAAGGTCTTGAATCAAAAATGGATTTCACGCGAATGTTACCCGCACGCCTGGGGATCTCGTTGCTAATCACTATCTCTTTCCAACTCACGGGATCACTTATTTACGGATTATTCATCCACAATTTTTTCAACACCTGCGCCTTAGGCGCCTTTAGAGCCGGATACAGGGCAAGGAATACTGCCAGCCCTCTTTACCCTGACATGGCCGAAATCTAAACAAGAGCAGCCCACCGGCTGCTCTTAGTCGTATAGCGTGATTAGTTCTGTTCCTGGAAAGTAATGGCCAAGAACCTGCCGCTGGGTCCACCCCTGGGCGACCAGTTCCCTGGCCCCATATTGACTGAGGCCGACACCATGGCCAAATCCGCCGCCATAAAACTGGTAATACTCGCCAGTCTCACCTCTTTCCCAGTACACGAACGCACTGGGCAGCAGGTTAAAGTTTTCCAACGAAGAACCGGACTGACGCTGCAATAGCACTGGGCTCTCGCTACTGCCCAAAGGCCTCAGGACATGTCGAATCGTGTATTCTCTCAGCACACGCCAACTACCCCGGGAGCCAATAATATCTAGCGCCATTAAAACACCGCCGTCCCCGCGTTTGGCAACCCGTATATCCAGTAATTCCCCCAGCGGGTCATCGGGAAGCACGGGAACTGGAACAGGTTCTGCATCAATTAACCCTAGCACAAGCGCCGAGTTCTCCTGATGTTGCTGAGCAAGATTAGCGACTATAACTTCCGTGAGCTGGTCGACGGAAATAGTAAATTGCCAGCGAAACCAGGGAGAAAACCGATCATAGCACCCATAAGGCGGGGATTGGATGAACTGAGCAAAGTCCCGCTCATTGCTTAAGTTCTGAACACTGCCAGGATACTGGGGACGGGCAGTGAGCCAGGGAACCGGTTGGCCGGGAAAAGTGCCAGCCCGTTCCCATACCTGATGGGCGGCAGCGCTATAGCCGCTACTGGTGGAGAAAAAGTAGAGTTCTGCAGGCCGGTCGTCCTTCGCCACCACCTGGCCTTTGGTATTGTCAACCGCGGCCCTTGCCAGGGGATTGCCGCTGTTATTGTTATATACTTGATCCAGCACGCTGTCGATGGCGTGGGCACCTGTGTCTTGATAACGGGGGCTGACTATGCGTCCCGATGCGTAGGTGCGGGCAATAATTGCCTGCAACTCCAGCGCCTCAAGCCCGAATCCCATGGGCATTTCACTGGCAACTACCGTGTACAGATAGTCCTCCAGCGGCACCTCATTGACCACTAGCAAGGCGCCGTCCTTGTTAACAACCTCCAGCACACCGGGGTACACAGGTGTTTCCCCAGAAGCACGCTGGACGTTGGGCAAGCCAAGCGGAGAAGCAGAAATTAGCAGCAACCGGCCCTGGAACGTTTCACTGCCATCAGCATGATGAACAATCAATCCTGCTTCGCCAGCCGGGAGAAAGTGCACCGACCCCGGGGGCAGTTCAAACTCTCTACCGCTGACCGGCTCTTTAATTTGCCAGGGCTCACTGCCCAGAACAATCAACTCTTGATGCCTGATACTCCTGAAGTTATCTGTGCTGATATTGACCCGGATAGTGCTCAAATCCGGATCCGGCACCTCCAATGCCAACAGCTCTCCATTTAAACCATACAGGGTCACCGGCTCCATGCCCACCAGGGCGTCACTAATTCCATCGGGACCAAAAACAGTGAATCGCCAATCAAGGGGCAGCTTTCCCTTGCGCTGAAACTCCATATCGCCGGAAACTGCCAACAATTTGTCATCCGCCCAGGCGTCTAGTTCCCGGGAAAAGCCATACTCGCCATCGATTAGCAGGGCAAGCACTAGATTATCTGCAGCGCTTGGTGCATCAGTTTCTCCCCCCCGATGCAGCAAGCGGCCATTAGCTGCCCGACCGGGGACGCTTTCGACACCAGAGACATCAGTTACCGACCAAACTCCGTAGCCCCGGGTTATTTCCAAAACAATATCCGCCGACTCACCGGCATAGCTCAGGGCCACATCTGCCCAGGCCCGGGACAAACCGGTCAGCCGCAAATCAGTGATTGAATATTCTACGCCGGAAAACTCACCGAGAGCAGTCGCCAAAATGATGGGATTTTCGTTCCAATCACTCTCAATAGACCCCGCGACGGCAACATCCATAAAATCAATTGCCGCTGTTTCAGCCTGCCGTGCAAGCACATATCCGGCACCGCTTAGTGTCCCAACCAATACCAGAGCAACTATAACCAACACCAGCCAAGTTTTTCTCTTCACCGGCAAAACCTCACATTACCGGTCCCCGGGAGGTGGGGGGCCGGGGTATTGAAAATAATCACACTTTATTCTCCCGTTATACAATTTACGCTTTCGTTTGGCTTGTCGACCATAGAAACGCTCAAAACCCTCATGGGCAGTTAACACATAGATTGACCAGGTGTCCCATTGACTGGTTACCGCCCCCAGTTCTTTATAGAGACGTTCCACCTGTCGCCGCTCGTCGAGACGCTCACCGTAGGGTGGATTGGTAATCAGCACTCCGTATTTGGCAGAGGTAGAAAGCTCCCGTACCGCCCGACGTTGGAAATGGATTTTCTCACCCACACCGGCGTTATCGGCGTTCCGCCGGGCATGGCCCAAAACCCGGCCATCTATATCATAACCCTGGATTTGCATCGGTTTATCCTGCATCAAATCGCTTGCCTCGGCCCGAACCCGGGTCCAAAGCTTTTGTCCCAATTGCGGCCAATCTTCGGCGGCAAACCGCCTGGTCAGTCCCGGGGCGATATTGTCGCCAATCAGGGCCGCCTCAATCGGGATAGTGCCTGATCCGCAGAAGGGGTCAATCAGCAGACGTTTTGAACGCCAATAACTCAACTGAACAAGTGCGGCAGCCAGGGTTTCTTTGATCGGCGCCTCCCCGGCAGCCTGCCGGTAACCACGTTTATGTAAGCCAGCGCCGCTGGTGTCTATGGTGAGGGTAACACGGTCTTTTAACAGCGCAACTTCGATCTGGTACACGGGGCCATCTTCGCTAAACCACTGGGTTCCATAGGCCTTCTTTAGGCTTTCCACCACTGCCTTCTTAACAATTGACTGGCAATGGGGGACACTGTGCAACTGGGAGCGCACCGACTTCCCCTGCACCGGGAACTGGCTGTCCTTGCCTATCCATTCCGACCAGGGCAGTGACACAGTCTGATCAAAGAGTTCATCAAAGGTCCGGGCCTCGAACTCTGCCACTAACAACAAAACCCGTTCCGCGCTGCGCAGCCAAAGATTGGTCCGGGCAATGGCCTCAAGGTCCCCTTTAAACAAAACCCGCCCGTTTTCTACAATTGTGTCGGTATAACCCAGAGCTTGCAATTCTCTGGCCACCACAGCCTCCACGCCAAAGGCAGCGGTTGCAATTAACTGAATCTGTTCCATAATTCTTTCCTCCCAACACAATCTATTATACTGTCTGACAAAACAAAAAGGAAACCCTAGGGTTCCCTCATAAGCAGCAGTGTCGATTATTTTTATTCTTCACGAATGTCTTTCGCGACATACACCTTGAGATCAGCGTCTTGCGGTTTGGGGACTAAGAATAATTTGGTTTGGGCATCCCAGCGCTGTTGAACTGGATAAATCACCATCTGCGCGTCCCTGCGGTCGCGAACGATGCACGCTCGCATATCAGCCTCCCAGCTTTTGTCCACCATGAAAACCTTAACCGCCATCAAATATCCCACCTGTCGTGACAATCTTTGACCAGTATACCACATTGCCATGTCGAATATTGCTGAATTATATTAATTTTCCTTACTATTGAAGATTTTTTTCTAATATTGGGCCTCATTTGTTAAGATACATCTTTAAGCACCTCTTTACATTAGGCACATAGTATGATATAAGTAATATATGAACATATATTCATATGATAGGAGTGAACTCATTGACTGATTGCTGTGATACCACCTTTGTTCATCAGGAGGTTGTTCAATCAATACAACTCGACGGTCTGCCTGTAGGGCGGGTCGCCGATGTCTTCAAAGTCCTGGCCGACGAAACACGCCTGAAAATCGTTTACGTGCTCAATCTCCATGAGCTCTGCGTCTGCGACATTGCTGCGCTTTTGGGGAGCACCCAATCTAATATATCGCATCACCTCCGGGTGCTGCGTTCAGCCCGTTTGGTCAAACACCGACGGGACGGAAAAATGGTTTACTACAGCCTGGATGATGACCATGTGCGGAACATGATTCAGCAGGGCTTCGCCCATATCGCCCATCAAGACTGACAGGAGGCCTTTTGCATGAACGCTACACGCCAATCTACAATTGCGCTTCAAGGAATGGATTGTGCTGATTGCGCAGCCAAACTTGAAAAAAGTGTCAGAAAACTGGAAGGGGTTGTAAACGCCGATGTCAACCTCATTTCCTCAACGCTTACCGTCGACCATACCGGGGAGACGAAACCGATTAAAGCAATCGTGCGGCGTCAAGGTTACCTCCGCGAAACCGAGGACAACCGGTTTTTCACCAGGGGTCCGACTTTGGCCACAATCGGATCCGCGCTCCTCTTGGCTTTAGCATTAATTCTTCCCCAGTATACCCGTCACTTGCTGCTGGCTGCAGTCGTGGCCGGGGGAATCTACCCAGCCCGGGCAGGGATAATAAATTTGGTTGGCAACCGCAGCTTCGATATAAACTTTCTGATGACAGTGGCCGTAACAGGAGCCGTTTTTATCGGTGAACTGGGTGAAGCTGCTACAGTTGTTTTGCTCTTTGCCCTCAGTCATAACCTCGAGACATATACAATGGGCAGGACCCGCCGCTCAATTCGCAACCTGATGGAGCTAGCTCCTGACTACGCCTGGTTGCTTACAGACGGCAAAGAGGTAAAGACAGCAACCAGCGCCCTAAAACCCGATGATCAGATAGTGGTACGCCCCGGTGAACGTGTTCCCATTGACGGCGAAATCATCGACGGCACCTCAGAGTTAAACCTGGCCCCGGTAACAGGTGAATCCATCCCGGTCCTCTCCACCCCTGGCCAGCCTGTTTATGCCGGGATAATTAACGGCAGCGGTCAACTGATTATTCGGGTGACACGCCCCGCGGCGGACTCAACCCTGGCCCGGATTGTAAACATGGTGGAGCAAGCATCCACCTCGAAAGCGCCGGTCCAGCGCTTTGTCGACCGGTTTGCGCGCATTTATACACCGATTGTTATGGCCATTGCCGCCCTGACAATCTTAGTTCCGCCGCTGGCGCTGGGACAGGGATGGGAAACCTGGCTCTATCGGGGTTTGACCCTGCTGGTGGTAGCCTGTCCCTGCGCACTGGTAATCTCAACCCCGGTAAGCATTGTCTCAGCCCTGGGCAATGCAGCTGGCCAGGGAATCTTGATCAAGGACGGTTCCGCCCTTGAGCTGGCTGCTCAAACCCGCTTTATCGCCCTTGACAAAACCGGAACCCTCACCAGTGGGGAACCGAAGCTTGCCTGGGTGGAACCCGTATCTGGTTACACACGGGAACAAGTACTCGCTATTGCCGCAGCAATTGAAGCTGGATCGACCCATCCATTGGCCCAGGCAGTTCTGAATGCAGCCACCCACCTGAAAGTCCCTGCAGCCGGCGAGCACCGGACTTTGCCAGGCCGTGGGGCCAGTGCCCGCGTCGACAATTCCTGTGTATATGCTGTTAACCCTACCTGGCTGGCTGAGCAGAATATAGAGCATCAACAACCCCACTGGAAAGGATCTTTGGTGGCAATCGTTAGAGACGACAAGCTGTTGGGCTGGTTAGGCTTCTCGGATACACCGCGCCCGCAGGCAGCCGCGACCATCCAGCACTTGCACGAGCTTGGGATAGAGGCAATAATGCTCACCGGCGACAACCCCGATGCAGCCGCAGAAGTAGCGGCTGCCACCGGCATCGATGACTACTTTGCCCGCCTGCTTCCCGAGGACAAACTTGCAAAGATTAACGCTCTTCGCAGCCAAGGTGGTGTAATGATGGTCGGCGACGGCATCAATGACGCCCCCGCCCTGGCCGCCGCGGATATTGGCGTCGCGATGGGGGGTATTGGCAGCGATACCGCCCTGGAAACAGCGCATATGGCACTGATGGGTGACAATATTTCCAAGCTGCCGTTTACCATCGGCCTCAGTCGTAAAGCGCTAAAAATAATTCGTTGGAATATCTATTTCGCCATCGGAATCAAGTTGCTTGCCCTGGCGTTAATTGTTCCCGGCTGGCTGACATTGTGGATGGCCATCCTGGCGGATACCGGCGCAGCCCTGTTGGTTATTCTCAATAGCATGCGTTTGCTGCGCTGGGGCCGGCAACAATTATGAAACAGGGAGCAAACTCACGTTTGCTCCCTGTATGATTAACAACCCTTTTAATACCACAATTTCTCCATGCCCTTATAGATTAGTCGAGGCAAGAAAGCAAATAACCAAAATACATTTAACCTGCACAGCCTGGTAATGCTGAAACCGACCGATGCAACCATAGCCCCTTCTATGTAAACAGAACCAAAATATCCACCGATGCTTACCGAAAGCACCAGAACAGTGGCAAAATAACCTATGTGCCGGCCCAGGCCACCCCATGTCCAGCTCCCTGCAAGCAGAGTGCCGACTATTCCTCCGGCAATTACTAACGCAAACAAACCGTAAAATAGCAGTATGAACTTGGGCCACAGCGCTGCGACATAGACAAAATACATGGCGGGCAGCCCAACGGAAATCAGCATCAGCAATGCCGGGTGGGGAAACCGTTGCAACAGATGCCAGATGAGCAAACAAAGCGCAATCGCCGCCAATCCGCTGTACAGATATATCTCAAAATCTCTGGGCACCAAACTCCGGCTCAGAAAGATTGCAAGTACGCCAAGTCCAACCGCAGTCATATCTCTCATGGCAATCACCTCTGACTATTAAATTCGACGCTACCCGGATATAAACCTGCCCAAATCAAAGACCTGTGCCGGCGGCACAGGCCTTTGCTCTAACTCATTTCCGGATGGATCAGTTTGAACCCCTGCTGTTCCAAAACTTTCTTTGCCTTGTCACCCTTGCCTCTTTCTACTTTCATGATTATCAGGACTGTGTCTATAATCCGGGTTTGCGTTGCCACTATTGAGTTGATATTGATATGATTGCGCTTCATTAAGCCGGTGACCTCAGCAATTCGACCTACAACATCGGGAACGGCAATCATGACCCGGTCGCCGCCTTTAGCCCCATAACCAAAGATTTCGTCAAAGACCCGAAGTATATCACCTTTAGAGATTACCCCGGTTAATTTCCCGCCATTATCGATAACAGGCAGTAAATCGATTTCATTGCAGAACATAAGGTATGAGGCCTGCTCAATAGGCGCATCCTCAGAAACGGTTATCACTTCTTCATCGGGCAAAACCAACTCCCGTACAGTCCGCCTATGAAGAAAATGGGCAATCCTACGCTTATCCGGCTCGATTGAGATCTGAGCAGATGCGAAAGGAATTGGCATATCGACGTCAATACCCGCTTCTCGGTTCTGGATTGCACAACATGCGCAAAACTCCCGCATAATCACCCGTTCGTCTATTACGCCAAGCACTCTACCGTCCTCAACAATCGGCACGCCGTCAAAATGATTGTCCTCGACAGTTTTCATTACCTCGTACAGTGTCGTGTCGGGAGTAACACTAACCACGTTTCTGGACATCCGGTTTTTTACCAGCATCTATTTCCCCCCTCTACTATGTTATATTTATTGTGGGGCTCCCTGGTTTATTTGTCAATATGCAGTCAAAACTTTTCGAATAACGGTAGCGCCATTTCCACAAACATGCTATAATCCCGACTTTGACAGCAAAATAAGATAAAAAGAGGCCACAACCCTTGGGAATCAGGGGTTTGCGGCCTTCATGTATTTGCAAAAATATGTGGGGAACACATCATTTTTTGCTGTCAGCCAGAATTTTTTTTATCTCACTGAGGCGTAGTCTTTTCCGGGTGAAGTCCATGCCGAGGGCGTCTCCGA
>VEMY01000020.1 GCA_009711825.1 Bacillota bacterium
ACCCCTTATGCACCGATTATGTAGGAATAGCTCGATATTCCTAGGTATTACTTCAATTTCCGGGGTGCAAAATCCTGCCGTTAATGGAAGAAATTATAAGGGAAAAGGGACTTTCTGCAGTGGAATCACTAATATATAGCAAATAACATCCATTTTAATAAAATTTTTTTTATATTTAACAAGTTTAAGACAAGGCTTGTCACAGCTAGTTGTTAAAATAACACTGTGATCCTTGTTTTTGATTTTAACTCGGGTTTAAAAGGGGTGATTGATGAGATAGGAAGATGATTATTTGACAGTAAAAAATATTAAAGGAGGGTTTTTTGTGAAACGGTTTGGTATTCTGTTTGTTGTGGCAACAATGATTTTGGCTGCTTTTTCTTTTACTTTTGCCGTGGAAGAACCTGCAGAGGTTTGGGTAGGAGACGAATCAAAGCAAGAGTTGAATTTTGGTACAATCGCGGAAGCTATTGACGCAGTAAAAGATGGTGGGATTGTCAATGTTGTTGCTGGTGAATATGAAGAGAACATTGTTCTATCAAAATCCATTATTCTTGTTGGGCCTAATGCAGGAGTTGACCCCAATAGTGGAAACAGAGAAAACGAAGCAGTGCTCAAATCGGATAACGGGCATATCTTCAAAAATACTACAGACGAAATCGCCGTTACCATACAAGGGTTCACTTTTGAGGTAGGTGCAAACGACATTCGCTTTGTTTCTCAAACCAGCGGTAATGATACTGCGTGGACGATAGAGAATAATATTTTTGAAACAACAGATAAAAATTATGTCGTGAACGGTCATTTTTGGTTCACGGGTGGCTCCGGGCTTGTTCTCAAGTTCAACAACAACTATGTGTCTAACTATTTTTCCAATGGTTTAATGGTGGCCCGGGATGGGCAAATAGAAGTGATGAACAATGTTTGGGATGACTATTTAGGCTGGGCCTTAAACTTAAACAATGTTACTGGTGTAATCTCTGATAATGTTATTGAAGGTGCTATGGGTGGGGTCTTATTGGAGAACCCTGCAAATGACGTTGATATAATGGGCAATACTTTTACGGTTAGCGCCGACCCGGATTATGGTGGTGGCGTGGGACTAAATTTCTACCACCGTTTTGCAGGCACTGCCAATGTTATTGATAATCAGTTTGCCAATAATGCAATTGGTATAAATGTTCGGATCGAAAACGATGTTGAGCCGGATCTCGGTGATGTTGTTATCAGCGGTAATCATTTTGATGGCAACGAAAACGACATTGTTAATAATGCTAGCAGTTCAATTACTGCTCCGTTAAACTGGTGGGGAAGCGCGGATGAGCCTGTAGCTTTTGTTGGCGATGTTGATTATGCCCCCTGGGCCATCAGTGAAGACCTTACTACCTTCGCAACCCGCAAAGCCGTATCCAGCGCTGATGCTCCCGTAGAGCTTGAAGAAGACGTTAACTATATCAACATCAATGCCAACGACTTTGCTGACGAAGATGTTTTGACCCTCAAACAGAATGGAATGGAGCTTAACTTCCCGGTAAGCTTGTTGCCTGAAGGCGATGCTGAAATCACCATTACAAAGAAGGCTGCTGACGCTCCCGAAGGCTTCAAGCTTCTTGGTCAGGTGTACAGCTTCGTAATGAACGATGGCGCCAACACAGAGTTTGACGGTACATTCACTTTAGTCTTTACCTACGATCCAGACGAAGTGGACAACCCTGAAAATCTCGACATTTACTGGTTTAACAACGGAGAATGGGTGGCTCAGGGTGCTGTTGTTGACACAGACGCCAACACAGTCACTCTCGAACTCGATCATTGGAGCGACTTCGCCCTGATGGAAGAGGCTGCCGAAGAAGAGACCCCGGCTCCGATTGACGAAGATGATGACGATGAACTGGCAGAGACAGGTTCAAACATCATGTGGCTGATTCCCCTCGGCCTGATGTTGATTTATGCCAGCGCATTTGTTCTGCGCCGTCGGGTACTTGCATAAGTTTGTTTAGGGGCCAAACCTGGCCCCTTTTCTTATCACTTATACAACTAATATTTGTGTGAATTTATGGTATAATTAGCTGTGGGGGTGACTAAATGTCACGGTTTCAGAAATGGCGCGACATGCGCCACAAGACGAAAGTTAATATTGCAATTGGCCTCATTCTTGTAATTGGCGGTCTGGCTTTAGTCGGCTATCCTGCTTGGTTATGGGTGGAGGGTAAAATAGAGCAGTACCATTTGGAGCAGGCCTTCAATAATCCATCGATAGAGTTTCCCGATGAAGAATATGTTCGACCCCAGGTGCCTGGCAATGGCGACAATGATGACTATGTTGTCGACATACCGGAATGGACAGATTTTCCTCCCACAAAGGTGGTAATCCCCAAGCTGGATGTGGATGTAAATGTGGTGGCTGTAGATGATCTGGATATTTTCGCCCGACGGTTAAACCATCCCCCCGGCTACTACCCCACCAGCGCCTATCCCGGCCAGGTGGGCAATGTGACGATTGCCGGTCACCGGGACGGTCCCGCCGGTTATTTTCTCAGGGTAAATAACCTGGAGGCAGGGGATTTGGTCATTCTCGAAACTCCCGGCTACAGCTTCCGCTATGAAGTGGAGCGGGTGTGGATTGTTGAGCCCACAGACTGGAGCGTGGTTGCAGAAACAGACTACGCCGCTCTTACACTTACTACCTGCCAGCGGGTAGGCACCGATTCGTCTGCCAAGCGCCTGATTGTCCGGGCCAAATTAAAGGATGTGGTCCTCAATGACACAGAATAAGACATTGACCTGGACTGTAAGTCAGGATGAAGCCGGTGCCCAATTGCGCCGGCTTTTGTACAACAAATATGGCTTTTCCCGTCGCCAGTTAATCCGGCTTCGCAAGGAGGGGGTGGCCCAGGTAAACGGAAACCCGGTGTCGCTTACTGTCATCCTTGCCCAGGGTGACCGGGTGTATGTTGAGCTGCCGGAGCACCTTGCGCTGCCCGAGCCGGAGAACATCCCTCTCACTGTCCTCTACGAGGATGCGGAACTCACCGTTATCGATAAGCCCGCCGGCCTGGTGGTCCATCCCACCCGGGGCTACCCCAATGGCACTTTGCTCAACGGCCTTGCCTGGCGCTGGAGGGAGCAAGGGCGCCCCGGCCCGGTGCGTCTCGTTACCCGCTTGGATCGGGAGACCTCGGGCCTGGTTTTGGTGGCCGCCAATGCCTGGATGCATAACGCCCTGATAAATACACGAATAGACAAAGAGTATTTGGCTGTCACCCGGGGGGTGCCTTCCCCTCTTGAACGTACAATAGACGTGCCCCTGGGCCGAGTGCCTGACTTCCCCGGCCGGGGAGTGACGGCGGATGGCAAGCCCAGTCGCAGTCATTACCGGGTAGAATCGGTGGCCGGAGAGCTTGCGCTCGTGCGCCTCTGGCCGGAAACCGGCCGCACCCACCAGCTGCGCCTGCACATGGCACATATCGGCTGCCCGATTGTAGACGATTATCTCTATGGCCAGGAAGAAGGGCTAGTAGGTAGAGTCGCCCTTCACGCCTGCCACCTGACATTTAAGCACCCGGTAAGCGGCAGAGATTTGGAGTTTTCGTCACCCTTGCCAAAAGATATGGGGAAATTTTTTCCCGGCAGGGAAAATTCAGCCATGCGAAGAATTAATACCCTATAACTTTGGGCAAAGGGTGATGCAATGAAGAAGGGTATATTAATCACGCAAATTGTCGCAGGCGTCCTGGTCGTCAGCGTTGGCCTGACCATTGTCTTGGGAAGTGGTTTTGGCGGCTCTGCAACTGCACCCGAAAGCTACTCCAGTTTGGATCAGAATTTAATAACATATTACTCTTGGCGCGATGCCCTTAATGCACCGCCAACCATCGAGATCAGCACGCCGACTGATTGGCAGCTGCTCTTTGGCGGCATTGCCTCGGCTGCGCCAAAAGCGCCGTCGGTTCCAGTACTGGTGGAGCAGCCAGAGCCTGAGCCGGAACCACCGCCGCCACCACCGCGGAAGCGGACACTGCCTCCCGACACTTCTCCGGGCGAGGAGCCGGATTCCCGGCAGGATACACCCCCCAAAGAGGAGGCAACTCCACCACCTTCCTCTGGCAGCGGGCGTGAATTTGCCCGGGACTTTCCCCCAGATAATATTGAAGAGCCCGAGGACAGCCTAACCGGAAAGCGGGTTGTGATGTCCGCCAACACCAGCATGCGTGCGGAGCCCGGCGCCGGCGAGACTCGGCGCTACCCCTATGCCGGTTATGTAACCGAGGTCTTGGCAGATAACGGCGAGTACGTGTGGATTCGCTTTGGCAGCCGGGGCGGCTGGGTGCCTAAGGAAGATGTCTCAACCACCAGCCGCAGCGAGGATTACTACCGAGTTGCCTGGCAGTGGATTAGCGGCCGGGACACCAGTTGGCTGCAGCAGCGGCCGCAGAACTCCGGCTATAACGTGTATGCCCCGGTTATGTACTATGTCCGTGGCTCTCTGGGCTCAAGCTCCAATTATACTTACATCATGAGCGGCGCCAACTTTACCAACAACATCAAGTTTGCCCGGGAGCGGGGCTACCAGGTCTGGCTGACCTTCCAGCATTTCAGCACTTCACCGGGACTGGGCAGCGCATCTTCCCGCAAGGCCAAGATTGACGAGATCATCGGCCGCGCCCTGGAGCACGATGTCGACGGCATTAATATCGATTACGAAGCTCTGGGCAGCAGCAACCGCAGCGATTTTACCAAGTTCATCAGTGAAATGTACGTGGAGGCGAAAAAGTATGACTTAATCCTTTCGGTGGATGTGGTCCGCCCTGCTTCTGGTGTCTATGGCGAGTCCTACGATCGGCCTGCCCTTGCCAAAAACTCCGATTACCTGGTTTTGATGGCCTATGACCAGCACTGGGGTTCCAGCCCCACTCCCGGTTCGGTGGCCACCTTGGCCTGGACCGAGAGCGCCATTCAGGCCATGCTCAACCAGGGTGTGCCTGCAAGCAAGCTGATTCTGGGCATTCCCTTCTACAGTCGCAACTGGCGGGTGGAGCGGCCAACAATTACCCCCGAAGAAGATTCGGTGGTCACCACCGACGGTGTGAACATTCGCACCGAACCGTCCACCCGGGGCGGCAGCAGCACCGTAGAGTTTACGGCTTCCCGCTACTCGGTGTTCAAGTACTTGGATGAGGTTACACAAATCGGTGGCAGCGCTACCTGGTATAAAATTGAACATGAGGGGAAGGAACTCTACGTCCACAGCGATTATGCCCAGTTCGTAGCTGCAGGCGAAACCTTCACCGCTGGCAGCCTCAGCACCATCAGTTCGTACGCCATCCATCTGGAAGTCGGTCTGGAGATTCTTAAGAATTATGACCCGGAAACCAAGACCAGCCATTTTGAGTCCTTTGCCGGCACGCATCGGCCAATGACCGATGTGGAGATTACCAAGAATCATTCCTCAGGTCAGACTTTAATCACCTATTATGACCCCGATGGCATCTATAACATGATCTGGATGGAAAACTGGGACTCCCTTCGGGCCCGGCGTAAGTTGATGGAGAAATACAAGCTTCCTGGCCTTGCCGCTTGGAGCTTGGAGTGGATGGATAACAATCGGCAGGCATGGAACCAATTAATAAAAAATTAACATTACAGAGGGCTTCTGCCCTCATTTTTTTCTGCCAATTGTGGTATAATTTGACGGAAAGAAAGGGGTGTATGTATGCAGATAAAATTTGGGACCGACGGCTGGCGCGGCATCATCGCCGAGGACTTTACTTTTGGCAACTTGCGCCGGGTTTCAGCCGCCGTTACCGAGTATTTGCATCAGCAAGATCTGGCCCGTAAAGGGCTTGTAATCGGCTACGACACGAGATTCTTGGCCGAACAATTTGCCGAGACTGTGGCCGCTCACCTGACTGCCCGGGGCATCCCGGTGTACATGGCCAAGGCCGCAACGCCAACTCCGGTAATCGCCCATTCTATCCTGGACAAAAAAGCGGCCGGCGCTGTGATGCTCACCGCCAGCCACAATCCCCCGGAATACAACGGCTTTAAGTTTATCCCCGAATATGCGGGACCGGCGACTCCGGATATTACCGACGCCATCACCGCCCTGATTCCCGAAACAGCTGAACCAGTAAAAATCAACCGGGACCTGATAACCGAATTCGATCCTGCTCCGGCTTACAAGCAGTTCCTCGCACAGCAGGTAGATTTCGCTAAATTGAAAAAGATTACAAATAAAATTATAGTGAACCCAATGCACGGCGCCGGCGTCGGATATATGGAAGCAATTTTAGCTGACCTGGGATTGGACATAGATGTTCAGCGGAACTGGCGCGATCCCCTATTTGGCGGCATAATGCCCGAGCCAAAGCCTGAGTTGCTTACAGACCTTCGCGAGGCAGTCGTGGCAGCACAAGGTCTTGGCCTGGCACTGGATGGCGATGGCGACCGCTTTGGCATCATCGACAGCGCCGGTAAATATTTGCTGCCCAACCAAGTGCTTTGTCTGCTGGCCAATTACCTGCTCACCCAGCGGGGGATTAAGGGCCCGCTGGCCAGGACTGTTTCCACAACAACCATGTTGGACCGGATTGCCAAAAAGCATGGTGTCGAGATTATTGAGACGCCAGTGGGTTTTAAATTCCAGGCGGAAGCGATGCGCAAACAAGGAGCAATCCTCGCCGGCGAAGAATCCGGTGGGCTCTCGATTGCCGGTCACATTCCCGAAAAGGACGGTATCCTTGCTTGCCTGTTGATGGCCGAGATCACTGTCCACTACGGCAAGCCTCTGAGCGAGCTGATGGATGAGCTTTATGACGAATATGGCAAGCTCTACACCCGGCGACTGGATTTCCGCACCGATGCAGACAAAAAACAAGCGATCTTGAAACAACTTGAAGCATTTAAACCTGAGACCATAGGCGAAGCAAGGGTTACTGACATTGTCCGGATTGATGGCTGGAAATACCTGCTGGATGATGGCAGTTGGCTGCTGGTTCGCGCCTCCGGCACTGAAGCGGTGTTTCGGATTTACTGCGAAACCGATTCGGAAGCAAAGCTGGATACTCTGCAGCACGCGCTTGCCAAAGAGCTGGAATTAGAGTAACTTTTATTACCAAAAAAATCGGCAGGAATAGTTGCCGACACGCTTGAATACTAGATAGTAACCCAGTTGGAGGGGAGATTTATGGAAATAGTACTAATCAGCGCGCTCGCCGGTCTTGCTACCGGTCTGGGAGCTGTGATAATATTCATCTTTGGACAGCCTTCTAAGCGACTACTGTCCGGAATGTTAGGATTTGCCGCTGGCATTATGTTGGCAATCTCCGCCTTTGACCTTTTGCCGGAAGCTGTAGAGCTTGGCAGTGTCACCGGCGCTGTCCTCGGTTTTCTGGCCGGTGTGGCCCTGATGATGGGCCTCGACCTTCTGGTCCCCCACTTGCATATTGGCTCCGGGGAGCAGGAAGGTGGCGATCCGGAGATGGTCAAGGTTGGCTACTTCATCTTCCTCGGCATCGCTCTGCATAACCTGCCCGAGGGCCTGGCGATTGGCGCCGGCTACTCGGCAGATTTACGCCTGGGCGCGGCGATTGCTCTCGCCCTGGCCTTGCATAACGTGCCTGAAGGCATGGCAACTGCCATGCCACTAGTTGCCGGCGGAGTCGGCAAGTGGAAGGTAATTGGCCTCACAACTCTGGCCGGCCTGATGACTCCGGTTGGCACTTTGCTTGGCAAGGTTGTTTTTGCCGCCGGCTCCGGCCTAGTGGCTGCGGCCCTGGCCTTTGCTGCCGGCGCCATGGTCTATATTGTTAGTGATGAACTGATTCCCCAGTCCCATAGATTCCACAGCCACTGGGCCAACATCGGGTTGGTGGCCGGATTCGTCCTGGGCTTTGTAATAGCATAGTTACATTTCCTATGAACAGTTCGCAAGCCCTGCCTCAGGGCTGAAAGGCGGTGCTCCCATTGCAAGAAATAATCGTATTCATTACCGCAGCTGCGTTTAGCTCCCTGTTGGCACCGGCTACCATTAGATGCGCAACCAAGTGGTCCTTCATGGATAAACCAGGGGCACGGAAAATTCATGTCGCTCCCAAACCCTGTCTGGGTGGAGCGGTGATTTTCCTGTCCTTTCTCACGACAACGCTGTTTTTCATTCCCCTGAGTCCCAAAGTGCTAATCATCCTCGGGGGAGCGGTCTTTTATTTTATCCTCGGGCTGGCCGACGATCGGCAAAGTTTGCCGGCTGGCATGAAGTTTGTCGCCGAAATTATTGTCTCGACAATTATTGTCCTTCTGGGCATTAAATATGGCTACCTGCTTTCTAATCCCTTCGGACAGCTGGGGGCTAGCTTCGTCTGGCTCAGCGTGCCCTTTTATGTGTTTTGGATTGTCGGTATCGCTAACGCCGTCAACCTGATTGATGGCCTCGATGCCCTGGCCTCCGGCGTGGTGCTGATTGCATGTTTTGTCCTTAGTATTTCGGCGCTGCTTATTCCGGTAATCAGCCTCAACCCGTTGCTTTTGGCGATAATGGGCAGTCTTATCGGCTACATTCGCTTTAATCTCTATCCGTCTAAAATCATCATGGGCGATAACGGCAGTTTATTCCTTGGGTATCTGGTGGCGATTATCTCCCTTGTGTCCTATGTGAATGTAGACCGCTCAATTTTTCTCTCAATCATCCCCCCGGCCATGGCCTTATTTGTACCAATCCTCGATACGACTTTGGCTGTTATTCGTCGGGGCCTAAACGGCAGAAAAATATTCTCGCCCGACCAAAACCATCTTCATCATCATCTGCTAAAGAACTATTCCCACCCCCGGGCGGTACACATAATCTGGATTCTTAGTTTTTCCTTTGGCATGATTTCGGTGCTGCTCAGTTATTTGATTGAAAAGCAGGTCTATATTGCCCTCACGGTATTGGCAATTGTCTGCGTCTGGTCATTGTTCAGTGCCCGTCAAATGGGGCTCTTCCGGCATAAGGTTGAGAAGTTGCCCACCCAGGCCGCTATGGACACTGTCGCCATCAGCCGGGAGAAAGAATCAAGTGCATAGTTTGGAAGGTATGATGCAATGATTTATCTGTTTTGGACCAGTGTTGCCCTCTTACTCCTGACTTATTTGGGCTATCCATTGCTGTTGTCACTGGCGGCGGCAATAAAAAAGACGACACGTTTTGGGGCAGCAACAGAGCTGCCCTCTGTTGCATTAATCATCTCGGCTTATAACGAAGAAAAGGTAATAGCCGACAAACTAAAAAACAGCCTTGCTTTGGACTATCCCCCGGACAAGCTGCAGATAATTGTTGTCTCCGATGGCTCCACCGACGCGACCAACGAAATTGTGCGCTCCTTCGAAGATAAGAACGTAAAACTTATAGTCGTCCAGGGGCGTGGCGGCAAGACCCATGCCCTGAATGAGGTCCTGCCGACTTTGACCACCCAAGTTGTCGTATTCAGCGATGCCAACTCGATGTACCACTCCAATGCAATAAAAAGGCTTACTGATCATTTCAACGACCCCAAGGTGGGGGCGGTATGTGGCGAGCTGGTGCTAACAGATAGCGAGAATGGCACCGCCAAGTCCGAGGGGCTTTACTGGCGCTATGAACAAATGCTTAAAAAATTGGAGAGCAAAATCGGCCGCCTCACCACTTTCAACGGCGCCATCTACGCGCTCCGTCGAGAACTCCACAAACCGATGTTTCCCGGCGCCGCCAATGACTTCCAACATGCATTGCAGCTGGCAGCAAGAAAGCATAAGAGCGTCTACGAACCCAATGCCCAGGCGTATGAAGAAAGTGGCGATAACAATCAGGTTGAGTTTAGGCGCCGGGTGCGCATTATTGCCCGGGGCTGGTACGGCCTCACTGCCAACATCGCCGTACTCAATCCCTTCAATGTCGGTTTCTTCACCGTTCAGATTATCTGCCACAAGCTGCTGCGTTGGCTGGGGCCCGTATTCATGCTCCTTGCATTTATAAGTAACATCTTTTTGCTTGATATGCCACTGTACCAACTGGCTTTCATTGCCCAGGCAATTTTCTATTTGCTGGCGATCCTGGGCAAACACTTAACCGTAAAACCCATGGCCTTTGCTCATTACTTTTGCCTGATTAACTGGGCGGCTTTGCTCGGGTTTATCCGCTTCTTGCGGCGTCAAGACGCTTCGGTCTGGGTGCCCACCACCCACAGTCAGAAAGAAAGCTAAGAGCTGGACAAGCTGAAAAACTTGGAATTTTATGTTATATTATTCAAGGAAAAACACCACGGAGAGCGGTGAAATCTATGCGCGTCAGTTATTTAATCCTCACCTACAACCGCAAACATGATCTTCAGCGCTGCCTGGACAGTGTCATCAATCAGAATTGGGACGACTTGGAGATTGTTGTTGTGGACAATAACTCTGAAGATGGTACCGACCAAATGGTGACAAATAAATATCCCCAGGTCCAATACGTCCGGGTGGACTATAACAGCGGCGTCTGTCAGGGCCGGAACATCGGCTTCGAGGCGGCTACCGGAGATGTCATTGTCGTTATTGACGATGACGGCGAGCTGCCCGATAATAATGTTACCGAAGCGATAGCAAAAGGCTTTCAAGAACACCCGCAAATGGGTATAATGGCACTAAAGGTTTTAAATCCAGCCGACCCAGCCACCCGGCGGGTAATTCCCAGCACCGACAAGTCCATTGCCGATTTGCAAACCGATATGGAAGTAGCGTATTTTCTCGGTGGCGGCGTAGCAATACGCCGTGAGGTTTTGGACGCGGTCGGCACGTACCCCGCCGCTTATTTTTATTCCATGGAGGAATTGGATCTCTCCTACCGCCTGGCCAAAACCCAGTGGCGCATTCGCTATTTCCCCCAGATTACGGTCTTGCATCACGAGTCGGTGGGCCAGCGCCCCTCCTGGCGCCGGTACTACTACGACTACCGCAACCGTATCTGGCTTACAACCAGCTTTCTCCCTCTGCGTTATCTTGTCGTCAACTTGGGTCTATGGGGAGTGAAACTGGGATTAGGGGCCTTGCGCCATGGGCACTTTAAGAGCTTTCTCAAGGGGGCCCGGGACGGCGTTAAGGGGCTATCTCCCTACAAGCAAAGACGAAAACAATTGAAACTTAAACCGCAAGAAGTTAAGCGGATTCGTAATTTAAGCGGACGTTTGTATTACTAACCAGAAAGGGGTGGACTAGATGCAGCAGATATTCCAGCGCATTGAACAGGGTTATGCCGGCAAACGAGCCGGATTGCTATACACACGCTATGTGTCCCGGAAATTTGCCATGCTCTTTACCGCCCTGTTTTTTAAGTTAAATATCTCTCCCAACATTGTCACCGTCCTTTCGGCGGTCTTTGCCCTATCCGGAGCTGGCGTTCTGTTTTTGCCAGTGGGCAGTGTGTCTTCTGCAATAATTATGCTCATTTTTTTGCAAGTCTCATATGCCCTGGATTCAGCCGATGGCCAACTGGCACGGCTGTTGGACAAACCGTCCCCGATAGGCGCTTGGTTCGACCTGCTCATGGACAGGATTACCGGTTTTTTGGTAACCGCTGCTTTGTTATACTGGTATTGGGAGCAGGACATGTTCTCCGGTTTTCCGCAATTTTACGGCATTTTTGTTTTTGTCATGTTTGCAAATCTAACGTTTTCATATGCCACCAATCTGAAAGGTCTGGTCATCAAAGCCAAACCTGGCCCGGGCAAATCATCTCTGCTTAAGGAGCTGGTGTTGGCCCCTTCAGATACCGGTATATTCTATCTCATCTTGACACTGACTGTTCTGATTACCAATTATCTACCAGTACTTATCTACAGTGTTTATAAGTTCCTGCTCTTACTCACGGTAATTGGGCGTACTTTGTCGGCACCTGAGCAGATGGACAGGACAGAACAATCAGCTTCTTAGCTGTAAGCCTGGGGACGGAGGTGGAGTTGTGGACAACTGTTTGGTAACCGGCGGGGCCGGATTCATTGGCTCCCATCTTGTTGATGCTCTAATTGACCAGGGATACAAGGTTGTCTGCGTTGACGATCTGTCCCATGGCAAAGAAGAGAATATCAATCCCAAGGCGAAGTTTCATAAACTGGACATTCGCAGTCCCGAACTCATACAGCTAATCAAACAGAGCAATATCCGCTATGTTTTCCACACCGCTGCCCAAGTTGACGTGCAGACTTCGCTCCGTGAACCCGTGGAGGATGCCGGAGTCAATATAATTGGCACGTTGAACTTGCTGGAGGCGTGTCGCAGTGCAGATGTAAAGAAAGTAATCTATTCATCTTCAGCGGCTGTTTACGGTGAGCCGCAATACCTGCCCATTGATGAAGAGCACCCCGTCAACCCCTGTTCGGGGTACGGGGTCAGTAAATATTCAGCCGAGCTTTACCTACGGCTGTACCAGCAGCAGTATGGTCTGGACTTCACAATCCTTCGTTATGCCAATGTCTACGGTCCCCGACAGGACGCCACTGCAGACGGGGGCGTGGTGGCTATCTTCAGCGACCTTCTGGCCAAAAGGCAGTCGCCGGTAATCTATGGTGACGGCGAACAAACCCGGGACTTCATCTACGTCGGGGATGTGGTCAACGCCAACTTGGCTGCTATGCAAAGAGCAGGAGGACAAGTACTGAATGTCAGCACCGGTCAGGCCACATCTATCAACACGCTCTGTGCCTTACTTTTAGAACTAACGGGCCAGGATTGTCGCCCGGTTAATGAGGCGCCAAAGCCTGGCGATATCCGGCATAATTATCTCAGTGTAAACAAAGCGGCGCACGCATTGGACTGGCAACCCCGTTATAGCTTGCAAGCCGGTCTTCGTCAAGCAGTTAAAGTGGATTAAACAGAGGAAGTTTGGAGTGATTGCCGTGGAGGCGAAGAAGATTCAAAAACCATTGCATAGAAAACTGATTGACAGCACCTTGCATCGGAAGCAAGAACTACAATTCTTGGTCAATAACGTCCTCAGCAAAGTGCATATCTCAAGCGTTGAAGATCCACTGTTTAATTGTAAACTTACTGCGGGCAAGGCGGTCCAGCCCAAGTTTTCCGCTGCCTTTGTCATTGTGCCGCGTTCGATGGGCATAACGATTAAAGGTCATATGGAGCTTGATGAGTCTGCGGGCCGACCCGACTCAATTGAAGTGAAATTAGATGGAAAGACAATCCGCAAAGAGCAGCTGGTGTTCAAGAATAATCGCGCTAGTTTCGCGTTTCCTATTAAACGCCCTACCTTGGCCCATTTCCCTAAATCTTCGGAGCTCCAGGTTGTTACTTCCCTGGGGGATATAATTCCCTGGAAAAACTCGGATCGTGTATGCCTGGAGTACCCCAGCGGAACTGGTCAAATCCACCAGCTTATCGAGGAGCGTGGTCTACTGGATAAGAAGGGGTTTATCAGGTTGTCTGCTGAAGAGCTTAAAGAGCGACAGAACGAATATTTAAAGCTCTATGAAAAGGTCCGGGCGGTGTTTGACAAAGACGTTGGCAGGCCGCTGTTCATTATTTATGGCACACTCCTTGGCATGTACCGGGATGGCGATTTTATTCCCGGTGATGATGATTTTGATGTTGGCTACATTTCCAAGGCCCAGGACCCTCTGTCCGTAAAAAAAGAGGTGGAGGAAATAATCTTCACCTTGATGCGCTCTGGGTTTACGATTGTCTTTAATCGCCGTGGAAAACCGTTCCGAATTCGGGAAACGGGTGGCGACCCGGAAATTCACCTGGATGTAAGACCAGTCTGGTATCAAGATGGTCATGTCTGGGCCCATAAACAAGCCTGTATGCCCCTTAAGCTAGAGGGGTTTGAGAATATAGTTGAAGCTCAGTTGCGAGAAACCAAAGTTTATATCCCACAAGATACCGAAGGGTTCTTGCGCGCATATTACGGCGAGGGCTGGAAAACGCCTGATCCCAGCTTTTCGAATTCCAGCACCGCTGTTCCCGATCATGTGCGGCAGAATCTAAAAGCGAACTGTTTTAGCCCTTCAGAGCTGCTAAAACTCAAAAGGTTGGTTGAAAGAGAGAGAGCCCAAAATCCAAATATGGGCGAATTAATCGCTATCGGGCTGATGGATTTGTACCCGTTAAGTGATTATGAAATAAGCTAGGTTTTTTTGTTGGAAGGAGGTCGCCCAATGCCCAAACAATCAAGTATTCCACACGCAGTGTCAAGTGGTATAAAAAATCAGTCCCGGATATTACTTGGCTATTTCTCAAACAACCCGGTGTGGGCCATGCGAGCGGCTGAGAATTACCTTGAAGCAGGTAATAAATCAAAAGCAAAACACTTTTATCAAAAAGCTTTGGAGAGGGTTAATAACTCCCGAGATACAGTTGTCTTGGAAAAGCGCCATGAACTACAGTTTCGTATTTGCCATGGTCTGTATCAACTCGGCGTCGAAGTTGCGGATGATCCTTTGTTTAAATGCCGTGTTCGCCCCTGTAAATCTAGCGCCGGAAAACCAGCAGGACGTTATTGGACAGCAATGCGCCCGTTTGGCTTAAAAATGAAGGGTGAAGTGGCGTTGGAAGGGGCAGCATGCGCCCGCCCAGAGACAATAGATATATTTTTGGACGGAAATCTAATCCGCAAAGAACGCCTATATTTTCAGCAAAACCGGGCATCTTTTTCGTTCATGCTAAAACGTTCCACTCTAGCCCATTTGCCAGAGCAGAGCGAAATGGTCCTGAAAACTTCAACAGGTGATCACTTGTTGGACAACTACCATAAAACAAATAAACTGCTTATTGAAATGCCAGGTGGCACGGGAAAAATTTATGAAATTTTAAACCAGAATCTACTCTGTAAAAAAGGATTTTTCCCTTTATCTGCTGAAGAAATTAACCAACGTCAAGATGCGTATTTAAAACTCTATGAAAAAGCACGTGCAGTGTTCGATGATATGCTTGAGCGCCCGCTGTTTCTGATGTATGGAACTTTGCTCGGGCTCTATCGAGATGGGGATTTCATCCCTGGAGATGACGACTTTGATGTGGGCTATGTTTCAGAACATCGGGATCCTGTTAGTGCCAAGGAAGAAGCTGAAAAGCTTATGATTGCCCTTATCAAGGCTGGGTTTACTGTGGCTATTAACTTGAGGGGTAAGCCGTTTCGCCTTCGGGATAAGGATGGTGATCCCAATATACATCTCGACGTACGGCCAATATGGTACCAAGACGGAAGGGTTTGGGCTCATAAACAGGCGTGTTTGCCACTGCAGCTAGATGACTTCAAACAAGTAGATACAAAGTTTTTGCGAGATACTGAGGTCTATATCCCCTCGGGCACAGAGGCCTTTTTGAGGTCTTACTACGGGGAAAACTGGAAAACTCCTGACCCAGGCTTTTCAAACTCCAGCGTCTCGGTGCCTGTAAAAGTGATGAAGAATCTTCAACGAAATTGCTTTAATCCGGTTGAACTATTGAAACTCAAGGAGTCAATAGACAAAGAGCGGAGTTTAAATCCGGAAATGGGTGAGTTTATCGCGGTAGGCCTGCAGAGTCTATATCCATTAAGTGAGTTCGCTAATAAATGTGGCCTTTAGATATGCTTTCATAGCGCTCGCATAACTCTTAAAATGGAGGAATTGGAATGAAAAAAATTGGCTACACCACCGGGGTTTTTGATCTATTCCATATCGGACATCTAAATATCTTGCGGCGAGCAAAGATGAACTGCGACTACTTAATTGTCGGAGTTACCACTGATGAATTGAGCGAACAAAGAAAGAAAAAACGCCCGATAATTCCTTTCGATGAGCGGATGGAAATTGTTCAGAGCATCAAGTTCGTTGATGAAGTTGTGCCCCAAGTTCATATGGACAAATTTGAGGCGTGGAAAAAACTTAAATTCAATGTAATGTTTGTTGGTGATGACTGGAAGGGAACACCGAAATGGATCCAGTTAGAAAAGGATTTCAGTCAAGTTGGAGTTGAAATTATCTATTTCCCCTATACGCAACACACGTCGAGCACCAAATTAAGACTGGTCTTAGGGATTTAGTTTTTATTTAGCAAGGGGGGACAAGAGTGAAAAAAACAATTCGTGACCTCAAAATCCCAAACATCCTCTTTTGGGGGATTTTGCGGCGGCCTAAAAGTAATGCCGATCGAATTCACCGGTCATTTGTAATTTACTTCTGGAAAAATTCCAAAGGAATAAAAGTGCGCATTAAAGGTCTAATGTTATTTTTGTTGTCCCCCTTAGCAATTACTAGACGGATTAACAAACAAGTAAGTGAGCTGGGTAAGAAGGCCAGAGCCTTAGCGGGTAAATCAATTCTTCGCCAATGGCTGGAGCAATTCTACCTGGCATATTTTTATTCTATTACGCCTAAAACCTACTATCTGCAGGAGTTTTATCTTGCTGATGGATTGGCAAGGGCGCGGAATTATGTGAATCGAGACGCCATGAAGCAAGGAGTTTATGTGCTGATAAAAGAATACCTCTCTTCTCAACCCAGTAATCCAAAAACTCCTCCATTATCGGATAAGCTGAGTGTATCCCAATTCTTGCTTCAGAATGAACTTATGGCTATTCCTGTATTATTGGTAGTTAATGAAAACGGCTCGTTTTTGGACAACCAAAACAACCCCACAGATAAACTGCCACAAGCGGATATGTTCTGTAAGCCAAGGAATTCCAAGGGCGGAAAAGATGCTGAAGTATGGTACTGGCTGAGCGATGACAGTTACAAAAACCCACTAGGGGAGGTCCTCTCTAGCCAAGAACTCAAACAGAGATTTATCAATTATGCTCACAAGCATAGCTCGTATATTATTCAACCCCTGGTTTTGCCGCATCCTGACTTGCAGGATTTTCGGATTCACGCTACACCGTCTCTGCGGATTATTTCCTATTTAAAAGGCACAGAAGTAAAGATTGACAGCGTGCGTTTCAAGTTTTCCCTGGATAATAATTCTGTCGTTGACAATACCCATGCCGGAGGCGTATCTGTTCCAATTGATCTTGATACAGGTGAAATGACCACTGCTGTAGAGAGCAGGTTAACCGGGATGAATGCTCGTTGGGATCGACATGAGTTGCTAAACGGTCCAATCAAGGGGCGCAAGCTCCCGTATATGGACGAGACAATCGATTTAGTTAAACGAGCACACACTCTCTTCCCCAGTGACATTATCATTGGCTGGGATGTTGTTATCTCTAAGGAAGGTCCAATTATTATCGAAGGTAATAATCAGCCTGACTCAACCTTTCCCCAGAGGGCTTACCTAATGCCTTATGGATGCAAGGAGATTGGTCAAGTAATTGCTGATTATGCAGAGAAAGCAATAACTGAAATGTATCAGTAGCAACATCTTGGAACCTTGGTAAAAATACAGTTCTTCTGGGGGGCGCACTGTGTTCAGTAAGGTTAACCTGATTCGCGTGCTAAAATTTTTATATTATAAGCTTTTATGTAAGTTGCTCCATCCCTCTGGTCCGGGTTTGGATCCCTATCGGGCTGCACCTGTCAAACGATGGTTTACTTCGTTGCTTTCCCGCAACAACAAAGCTGCGGTTAGTTTAATTGTTTCCGGAAAGCATGTCGGCTCGGGATATCGTTCCTGGATTGGACGAAAAGCTCGGATTAATGGTGTTGAGTGTTGGGCCATAAAACGGGGAAAACAGGCCGAAATCCTTTTGCTCGGCGATAGCCCGGCAATTGAAACCGTAATCAGGTTTGCCTGGCGAGGCCCAGATAAATCAATAATTGAGAATATAAAATGTTGGTGGTTTAATAAACCCACCAGTTACACAAAAAAAGCAGACACAGGGCATACCTTATGGCAGCAAGATACGATTGCCCAATTTATGCATACTTTGCAATATCTCAGTCCCTTACTGGAAAAACCCAACAGGTTTGATGTCAGCAGGGAGGTCAGTGATGCCAGCGAAGTACGCAGAGCAGCCCTAGCTAGGGGGCTGTTCGTTAAGCGGATGGGCAAGCTTAACTATCTAATGACCCCTGCAAAGGTAGAGGGCGTTCAAAAATCACAGCCATCCCGAGTTTCAACTTTAATTCGCTCCCTTTCTTGCCATAAACACCTGACCAAGCTACACTTGGCTAAGCATAATCTGCCTGTTCCTAACGGGAGAGTGTTAACTGAATTAGATGAAGCAAGGGAATACTTTCGTGCTTGTCGCTGTCCAATGGTTGTAAAGCCACTCTCGGGTTCTCACGGGCGTGGAATCACTGTAAATGTAGAGACTGATGATGTTTTGGAAATTGCCTGGGATTATGCAAAGAAGTTTCACGACGAGGTAATTCTGGAAGAGTTCGTTAAAGGCGTTGATGTCCGTGTACTCGTTGTCGGTGGTAAAGCCCAGGCAGCGTTGTTCAGAGTGCCTGCCAACGTCATCGGCGACGGCAAACACACCATTGAAGCTTTGATAGAAAAGAAAAACAAGGTCAGATTACTCAATCCAAGGATGCGGAAAGCATTGATTATCCCGGACAGTTATACAGAAGAATTTCTTGACCGGCAAGGATATTCGCTACGCTCGGTGCCCAAGTCAGGCCAGATAGTGTTTTTGCATTTGAAGGCAAACATTGAGGCAGGAGGAGACAGCATCAGCCTGTTGGGATATATTCATCCTGACCTCATGTCCCTGGCGGAAGAGGCAGCTGCATCATTTGGCACCGATGATTATTGGGGCATTGACCTATTGGTTGAGCGGATAGATTTGCCTCGGAGTCAACAAAATTGCAAAATAGTCGAGGTTAACTCCAGAGCAAACATCTTCAACGTACAGTTTCCCATGTATGGAGAACCTGCTGATGTAGCTCAAGTTCTCGTAGACCACCTTGCAGGCGACACCACCGATTATCCCCAGCAGACGGTGCAAGTCAAAGTTACGGGAGCACTGACATCGGAATTTTTTCACTGGGCCGAGAGAGGCTTCATTGAACTTTCTCTACAGGGAGACATAGAGAAAGTCGGTGCGCATGCGCTAATCAATCTGCATGGCCCCCACAATTTCTTGCTTCAGTACATTGATAACTTGATGGGTTGGCGTGATCAGAAGGCTTGGGTAGATGGTGTCCAAATTCTCGGTAACAAGGCTGAGAAAGTAATGAGGGAAGCTATTTCGAAGAGCAAACCTAGCGTTTCCAACGTGCAGAAAAATCACACTGACCTGGATGAATGGTTATTTATCAATGAATTTGAGTCTATGGGGTATGAGGCTGAAGTCCTCCCCGAAAACTTAATAAAGCTCCAAAAAGATGGCGCTATCGGTATAACAGCAACGCGCTTTAGCTCAAAGTTCTGCGATAAATTATGTGCCTATTGGTATCACGGGAAAAAAGTGCTCGCTTTGAATGGAATACCCGTTCCACGTGGCGTGCACTTTAAGTGGACTGAATGGAGCAAGGCAGTGAGATATCTGAAGCAATTCCCTGAGCACTGTGTGGTTTCGGATCTAAATCCCGCTGGTGTACGGAAAGAAAAAATAACTGAAGAAAATCACCTTAAGGCCTTCTGGGATAGGGCCCAAAAGACCGGCACTAACTATATGCTATTTGAGGAAGATTTGATAGGAGACGAAGTTGCTATAACAGTAGTTGCCGGAAAGGCCGTTTCTGCACTTGCGATTAAACCGGTTAGCATAACGGGGGATGGCGAGAAAACAGTCGCACAACTGATAGCAGATAAAAATGTTGCACGTTCATCCAATCCATTTTATCGAAGCAAGCTGCTTTCCCTTGAAGACAGGGAAATAAATCGGATGTTAAAGTTGGCAGAAGTGAATCCAGCTGACGTTCCTAGTCCTGGGCAGATGGTATATTTAGAAGACCGAGTCAAGTTGCATCTTGGCGGAGAAACCGAAAATGTGACCAATTCTTTGCATAGCGACTTTTTCTTTTTTGCAGTCCAGGCAGTTCAGGCAATCCCCGGCTTGAAAGCCGCCACTGTCCACATGATTGTATCTCAGCCTTGTGAACCGGCAGTAGAACAAAGATGGGTTGTAATTCAAGTTAATACCAGTCCCTCTATTGCCATGTTCCATTATCCGTGGCAAGGCGAAGGATACAACCTGGTTGGCCAGATAGTTAATGATTTATGTCTAAAGGAACAAATTAAGTGGATTGAAGAGTCCGTTAATCTAAGTCCGGGGGATCAATCATTGGCATGCAATAATGACTTAAAAGCCAGTAACCAAGAAGAGCTGGGGGAGGGAGGTTTAGAGTGATTACAAAAAATGTTGTCCGGCGCGCCGCAAAAGTTAACTATTATCGAATCCTCTGTAAATTGTTGGACCCCAAAAACCGGGGTCTAGACCCCTATGAAGATTCTCCGCTGAAACGCAGATTGACTGATATGATGCCTGGGAGAAAAAACTCAGCAGTTTATTTGAAGATAACTGGGGAAGTTACAGGAATAGGTTATGCCGGTTGGCTCTGGCGTAAAGCGCGTGTCCGGGATTTAGACTGCAAAGTATATGAAAACAGTGATGGCACCGTTGAGGCAGTTATTATTGGCAATGGTGAGGATATTGAAGCGGTAGTTTTGTCGGCCTGGAAAGGGTCAAGACGGGCAAAGGTGTCGCACATTAGTGAACATTGGTTTAACAAGCCTGTCAAGTCTGGTGTTGTGGAAATCAAGGAGGAAAAGCAAGTCTCTTGGTCCCAGGGAACAGCAGATTGTATAATCAATACCCTTGACCACATTAAATCAATTACCGGAACACCAAACGAATACCCGGATTTTAATAAATTAGTGGGAACCGATGAACTGGTCAGAGTTGCTGAGGAGCGCAACGTCTTTTATATTCGCAACACTCGGAAAGAAGTATTTTTTGTGTCACCGACTAAAACCATTGGGTTGCAGAGGTCCCAGACAACGCGTGTGCCTTCAATGATACATTCTCTTACTGATCATAAGCAGCTAACCAAAGATTTTTTGCAACAATATGGGCTGCCGGTTCCAGAGGGTAAGGTCTTTACTGACTTAAAACAAGCGAAAGCGTATCTGGCTGAGATGAATCGTCCAATGGTTGTCAAACCGGCGGCGGGATTAAACGGATCAGGCGTTACTGTCGATGTCCGTACTGAAGAAGCTTTGGAGACTGCCTGGCAGTATGCCAAGCTGTTCCACGAGCGTGTTGTCTTGGAAGAATTGGTCCAGGGCGTTGATATCAGGGTTGTTGTGATTGGTGGCACCGCACGGGCTGCGCTGCTACGGGTGCCTGCTAACGTCACTGGGGATGGGTGCAAAACGATCGAGCAGTTAGTTGAGGAGAAAAATAAATTGAGACTCGGCAACCCAAGACTCAGTAAGAATTTGATTATTGCGGACGCCTATTCCGACAGTTATTTGGAGCGTCAGGGGCACTCATGGGAGAGCGTCCCGAAAAAAGGTGAAGTGGTTTTCCTTCACCTCAAGGCCAACATTTGCAAAGGTGCAGATAGTATTAGCGTGACGGATTTTATTCACCCAGACCTAATGCGCCTGGCTGAAGAGGCCGCTGCTGCTTTTGGCATCAACGACTATTGGGGTATTGACTTGCTGGCCGAAAGTCTTGACTTGCCCCGGGATCAACAACAATGCGCAATAATTGAACTCAATTCCACTGCCAATATCGAAAACGTTATTTATCCGCTCTATGGGCCTTCATTTGATTCAGCCAAGAGCTTTATCGACCACTTGTTTCCTGAAGATACCAAAGATTCATCTTATCCTGTAGAAAGCTTGTATGTTGAGGTTGCCGGCTTACTCAACGAGGAGTTCACTCGTTGGGTTATTGATTATGCCAGAGAGTTATCACTTCGCTGCTTCCTCAGGACAGGTGAGAATAGCGCAGATATAATTATTTCTGGTTATCGCCATCATGTTTTCAACTTCTTGGACAAACTGTGGGAATGGAGAAGCAACGATAATGGCATATTCCAGGAAGTGGTTGACGGTTTTCAGGTTCATGAGTATCAGGGGAATATCGATAGCGATGATTCTGCATTCATTTCTAAGCCGATTAGGCTTCATAATTATGAGGCTATCCAGAAAACGGGTCTGCACACTACCGAATATCCTGTCAATCACTATGATTCTGCACACACTGAAGGTGGCCTAAATGAACTCAACACCAAGCTGTTTACTGAAGAATTTTCTCGCCGTGGATTTGATGCCCTTCCTGTATATGAGGACTTGCTGAAAATTAGTAATGGCGATTCTGATGGAATAACAGCGATGCGTTATAGCTCTCTCTTTTGTGACCGTATTTGCGCAAGGTTATATCCCGCGAAAAAGATATTAGCGCTGCACAAGTTACCGGTTGCGCGTGGTGTTAGGCTCACCGTGAGCAAAAAAAAGAAGGCCCTGGACTATATGCAGCGCATAGCTAAACCCTGCGTAGTCACAGGGTTACATCCGGTTGAGTATAGAGCATATAAAATAACAAATGAAGAAGACCTGTTTTTCGCTTGGAAGAAGGAGAAAAAGCGTGGCACAAAAGCCATGCTCTTTGAGGAATTTGTAGAAGGGTTTACTGTTGATATTGCCGTTACCGCCGACAAATTTTCTGGAGCACTGGTAGTTGAGCCAACAAGCTTATTTGGTGACGGTAAGTCAACAATTAAGCAACTAATCGAAGAAAGAAACGAGTTACGAAAGCAAAATCCTTGGTATGCCGTTAAGTCTATCGAAATAAAAAATGGTCTCTTGAGAGTATTGGAGTCTCAGGGCAAGCAAGTTTCAGATATTCTTCAACACGGGGAAAAAATACACGTTGAGTCTGATGTGGACTTGGAGTTTGGTGGCGAGACAGTTAACATCTCAGGGATTCTGCATGAAGATTTCAAACAAAAGGCTGTACAAGCCGTTGCAGCTATACCAGGACTGGAGTTTGCCATTGTCCAGATGCGGATTCCGTATCCTGATTTGCCGGCCGAGAGTCAGAAATGGGTTATCAACAAGATTGACACTAATCCGCAGGTGGCAATGTTCCACTTCCCTTGGCGCGGTCAACCCGTAAATTTAACAGGAAGGGTTGTTGCAGAACTATGTTTATCGGATCGAGCAAGATGGGTAGAGAAGGGGAACTGAAATGAGAAGAATAAATAGAATTGCTAAGTCTTACTATAAGGCGTTTCGTGTGTTATTGAAAAATAAAGATAAGCTAACAAAGCAATCTTCCGTAAAGGAAATCACTACACAACAAGCCAAGAATTTTGTGCTTACTTTTGGTGGTGACACAAATTTTAGAGATTTCGATGATTTTTCGCATAAAGATTTCGATTTTTTGCTCAGGGATAATGACTATTTTATTGTAAACCTTGAACCGTCCTTTGGAGATAAGTTTGATCGACATCTTCGCGCAGGGCGGACAGAATGTCTTCAACCTTTTGTAGAATCCTTGAAGGGATTAGGTGTAACTGCCGTAAGCCTTGCAAATGAAAGCTCTACCACTATTACCCCAGAAGCTCTTCAGATCACAAAATCTTATTTAGAGCAAGCAGGCGTTGTTTGCTTAGGCGCTGGTGTTAATAAGCAAGATGCCTCGTCACCTCTAAAAATCAAACTACAGGGCACTACTTCATGTCAAAATTTATACATCCTAACAGGGTTATGGGTTTCAAAACGTGATAGAGAAACGACAAAGGCCGTTTTTGCTGCCAAGGAAGCTGCCGGTGTGTACTCCTTGAATGTTGAAAAAACAGTTAAAAAAGTTACTTCTTTGAGAAAAGAAGACCCGGAAGCACTTATTATAGTCTTTCCTCATTGGCAAGGTTTTGAGGGAAAGAAGGTGCCATCCAAAGTTAAGAATATTTGCAATAAGTTTATCACGGCTGGAGCTAACTACGTTATTGGCCATGGTACACATTACTTGGATTACTTTGACGTAGTTGGCGATGGGGCAATATTCGGCTCAATAGGTGACTTTCTACGTAATTGTTCATTCTCGAGTAAAAAGCGCAATGTGTTACCGTTTAGTGGAGTTGTTAGGTTGGAAATTTGTGAAAAAGACAATGGATGGGCTATAAAACAAAAACTTTACCCTATTAGCACAGGGCAATCAAAACCTGGAAATGTAGACTACACAGACGCCAAAATTGTTCAGGCACACCTTGCTTCCGCAATTCAAGCAGGCATTAAGCAAGATGGTCTAGGGTATTATTTTTCTGGCGAAGCACACAAAGACTCTACTCCTGAAACAAGTGAAATTGTACCTAATAAACTTGTAAAAGCAATTCAACAAGGATTACAACAAAATGTATACTCGTCAGATGAGCGTTACAGTATTTACGATTTGCTCATGACTGAATTTAAGAAGTATGGTTATGAATGTACCATGGTAGATAAACTTATGACCGTAGAAATTAACGATAAGCAAGTAGCTTTTATAAAGACTGTTTCTTCAAAAACTTCAGCAGTGGCTTCAAGGGTTTTAAAGGATAAGAACTGTGCACGACAAGTTTTTCAACGAGCAGGTGTGAATATCGCAAAGGGGAAACTGTTTGATAGCTCTGACTTTTATAATGCTGTCTCTTATGCTATGACTTTCCCGGCATGCGTTGTTAAGCCTGTAAATGGCCGGAAAGGAAGGGCAGTCTCGGTGGATATTCGGAATGGAGTAGAATTCTATACGGCTTGGAATGCGGCCAGTACTTTTTCGAAAAGGGGAATCCTTGTTGAAGAATGTTTTGATGGGGGAATGGAAGGGCGATTTCTGGTTGTTAACGGAAAGTGTATTGCTGTATATGCTAAAGTGCCTCCAGCTATTATAGGCAACGGGAATAATACAATTGAAGAGTTAATAGCGCATAAAAATAAACTCCGTTCATCAAATCCCCATTTGCAACGCAGTCCGATTCAATTAAGCGAATATAGAATTCAATTTCTGAGAAAACAAGGATATGACTTAGATAGTGTTCCAGCTCAAGGCACCGCAGTGTATATTGACCTAAACTCTAATGTATCAGCTGGTGGGGATAGCTTTGATTTCACCGATGCAGTGCACCCTTCTTACAAAACCGTAGCTGAATTGGCAAGTTCTTCTGTACCTGGCCTTGATATAGCTGGAGTAGATATCATAGCAACCGACTTTACTCAAAAGGCTACTGAGACCAATTATATCGTAATCGAAGCTAATACAGAACCGGCTTTGGGTGGGCACCATTATCCTGTATATGGAACTCCAAGGAACGCTGCAAATGAAATCGTAAAATATATTTTACAGTCCGAAGGTATCGCATTAAAGTCTAATCTCTAGTTTTCAGCTATTTAAACGAAATGCTTGATGCTGAATAGTCAGGTTAGTCTTTTATAGAATGGTTGCACACTATTCGTGACCAGTAAAGGGGTCTTTTATGATAGAAAATTCGAAGGCAATAGGTGTGTTGGATTCTGGAGTAGGTGGCTTAGGGATAGTTAAGTATCTTAAAGAATTACTGCCTGGAGAAAATATTTTATATTACGCTGATACAGCGCATATGCCATATGGTTCTAAATCTGCAAGTGAGGTAAAAAATTTAGCCACAAATGGAATGAAATATTTATGTGCAAAGCATGAGCTTAAATTACTTATTGTTGCGTGTAATACGGCCACCGTAGCAGGCCTAGAATGTTATCGTAAGCATTTTCCTATGCCAGTTATTGGTGTAGTCAAGCCAGGAGTAAAAGCAGCAGTTTCTATAACGAAGAATAAAAAAATTGGTTTAATTGCTACAGTGGGTACGGTTAACAGTAACACTTACCCAAAGCTTATGGTTGAACTTGATCCATCGATAAAAGTTTACCAGATGCCTTGTCCCAAGCTTGCTGGGATAGTCGAAAATCAGGACTTTAACCAGGATGTAATATCTATTGCAAAATCATATCTATATCCTTTATTAAACAATGAGATTGATTCATTAATACTAGGCTGTACTCATTATCCTTCTTTATATCACATAATTCGACCTATTGTGGGGAAGAGCATGAATGTCATTGATCCCAGTTTTTTTACTGTTCGAGAAGTCTATGATTTTTTAACCCAATCACTGGGAAGAAACCCGCAGCGGGAAGGATATCAGATATTCTACGTCAGTGGCCAATCATGGAAATTTTATCAAATTGCACAAAAACTGCTAGGCTATCCAATAAATATTTCATCTATTCGACAAACCACTAGTGATTTTGCTTTATCTTTATAAGAATATGAAGCACAATCAAATCTATAAATTATAAGGGGGTATCTAGGTGAGACCAAATCAATATAAAGGGAAAAAATATAAACCGAAAAAACTTCTTGAGCGTAAATATACAAAGCTGGGACTCGACACAAAAAGAATCGGTAAATATGTTTTTGTGAATTTTGACGATAGATTAATGGTGTATGGCGGAGGGTCTTATTCAAGTAATAAAGGCCTTCTTGCTTCCCAAATTGCGAATAACAAAATCATTACAAAAAAAATCTTCAAAAAACATGGCATAAATGTACCCGAAGGCAAGGTATTCTCTGAAGATAAAAAGGAACTTGCAAAGAAATATCTATGCAAATTTGATAAAGCGGTGATTAAGCCAGTTGATGGGCGCAAAGGAAAAGGCGTCACTCTAGGTGTATTGCCAGCTAATTTCGATAAAGCATGGAATTATGCGATTGATAATTCGAAGTCTAAAAGAATTATTGTTGAAGAGATGTTTGAAGGAATTTATACACGTTTCTTGGTCGTAGATGGGAAATGTGAAGCCGTATTAAAAGTATCTGAACCAAATGTTGTTGGGAATGGTAAGGATTCTATTGAGACATTAATCGAAAAAAAGAATAAAATTAGATCTTTAAATCCCCATCTAAAAAGAGGGTTGATTCAGGTTGATGAGCATAGGATTTCAATACTGAAAGAACAAGGATATAAGCTAAAAAGTATACCTAAGAAAGGTAAGTATGTAAGAATTGATAAAAAGGCAAATTGTGCAGCAGGGTCAGATTCTAGTGATATTACTAACGAGGTACATCCTCAGTTTAAAAAAATAGCAGAACTTGCAACGCAGGTTATTCCTGGGCTAGATGTTGCGGGTTTAGATTTTCTTATTAAGGATCCTACGCAGGTTCCTACCAGTGATAATTACGTAGTTATTGAGAATAACGGTCAGCCTGTACTGGCTGGGCATATGTTTCCATTTTATGGAGAACCAATTAAGATTGTTGATATTATAGCAGATAAAGATTTGAGGAGAGTTAATGCTTTAAAAACCTTTGAGATGGCTAATGGCAACACTAAACAATGCTTCACATCCGGAGGAATAGCCGGAGATAAAGAGTTTAACAAGAACAATTACGAAGAGAAACTAAATGATGGTGAATTAATAGAGACTGAGTTTGCTAGACGTGGGTTTAAACCGTTGAAAGTCGCTGCTTATAATCTTTACAAGATATCAAATCAATGGATAGGATTCCATCAAGCAATTAGTTCAAATTTATCTCTGATTAGCACCAAACTAGTAAAGAATCTATATTGGCGCAAAAATATTTTTGAACAAACCGAAGTTAAAATAAAGACAAGCTGTATATTTAAATTAGACGATAGAGAAGGAGCCGAAAATTACTGGCGCTCCCTAGATAACCCTTTAATGAAGTTTGAAACTGGCAAAGTTGTTCGGGTTACAAACGAGAATGAAGGTAACTTTAAGCTAACCTGGGAAGATGCCCTAGAGAAAAGTAAGTCATTGGTGGGAAAAGGGGTCTTGATTGAGGAGCAATTTTGCAGAGGTAATAAAGCTAAATATCTTGTTGTAGATAACCAGTGCGTGGCTGTGTGCCTATATGAACCTGTAAAGATCGTCGGGAATGGGCAAGATAGCATCTTCTCCTTGGTTCATGAGGATCTCACAAAAATCTGCCACACCAAAGAGGTTAAAATTAGCGAGTCAGATGCTTTATGTGTTGTAAACAATACAGTTTTTAACCTTGGCTATGATAGAGATTATATACCTCAATTTGGCCAAGAGATAGTATTTTATTATGAATGTGAAGACTACGATATTCAAGATAGTTATTCCATCTATGAATACACAAACCCATATTTAATCGAGATAGCTGAAAGTGCTTCAAAAATTTTGCCTGGACTTGACATTATAAGTGTCGACATCTATTCCGACAATCACTTCGGTAAGAATAGTATTCCTAACTATGTTGTAGAAGACATTAATACTTCGCCAAATATCTGTAACTACCAGTATCCAAGTTATGGTAAAGAAAATGATGTGGCAAAAAATATTGTTGATTACATTATGCATCGGGCATATCGAGACAAATTAGTTCGGGAGATGATGGATTAACTTTTGAGTTTCAGAAAGGGGCAGCCTATGAGTAAGGTCTACTTTAAGCGCGTTAGTAATAACTCCATAGACGAAGTTAGCCTTTCAGCAAAATTAGTCCTAAAAAAGTTAATAGAGGTAGAGAGATGTATATTTTCTCACTTTACCCCTATCAAAGTTACTTTTGGCGAGAAAGGTAACAAGACATTTGTTCCGCCTTCAGGTTATGATGGTATTATCGATTATTTGCACAAGCAAAATGTCAGAACGGCTTATATCGAAACAAACGTTCTTTACAGAGGTTCAAGGACTACGACAGAAAACCACATTAAATTGGCGTTGGAACATGGCTTTTCCAGAATACCTGTAATTATTGCTGACGGCCAAGTAGGCGAAGAATACGAACAGATAGAAATTAATAAAGCATTTTATAAGCATTGTAAAATTGCTAAAGGTTTCTCGGATTACAATCAATTTATTGTTGCAAGCCATTTTAAGGGGCACCATCGGACAGGCTTTGGTGGGGCAATTAAGCAATTAGGTATGGGATTCGCTTCCAGGCCAGGCAAGATGGAACAACACACTGATTTTACACCATTAATAAGAAAAAATAGATGTACAGCGTGTGGGGTGTGTGCTAAGCAATGTGATTTTGACGCTATTTCCATACAGGATGTTGCTGAGATTGACCCAATAAAGTGCGTTGGGTGTGCGGGCTGTATCGCTTTTTGTCCAACAAAAGCAATACGAAATAGCTGGAAGGGTTCTAATTTTATTGAGAAGCTCTCGGAGTATGCCTTTGCTGCTCAATTAAATAAAGACAATGTATACATCAACTTCTTAATCAACATAACCGAACATTGTGATTGTAAAGGTAGAAAGCTTCCTTTGGTAATGGATGACATAGGAGTACTTGCTTCGTTAGATCCTGTGGCTATTGATGCAGCTTCGTTAGATATTGTTCAAAAGGAATCCGGCAAACAACTGTTTGATAAAGGCAGAAAAACATTACAGTACTCAGAGAGTATAGGACTGGGTAGTTCCAAGTATGATTTAGTCGAACTTGGTGTCAAGCAGACTTCTAAGTTTGCAGGGTTGCCCAAACGTTGTGCATCAAAACTGATTGAGAAAACCAGCAGTTTGATTTCCCCTTTCGAGAAATTCCATGAGACTCAAATTAACAAGGCATCTAGTACCACTGAATCAGGTAGGAAATTTATTATTACTTTTGCCGGCGATACAAGCCTTGGTGATAATTATATAAGAAAAATGAAAAAACCGTCTCTAAGCAATCGATTGGAAAAGAATCCTCTATCATTTTTTAACAATGTTCATCCTGTTATCAAAGACAGCGATTACTTTATTCTCAACTTTGAAAGTGTCTTAGCCGATAAACCGAAGAAATATTTGGAGGGAAAACAATTCCCGAACTGGGACAGCCCAGAACGGACTTTAGATGTATTTAAACGTTTGGGAGTTAAAGCTGTCAGTATGGCCAACAACCATGCAATGGACTTTGGCCCCAGCGTTATGCTAGAAACAAAACGTCGTTTCGAAGAAGCGGGAATAAGCTGTTTTGGTGCTGGCGCAGATCACTTAGAGGCTTCAAAACCACTAAAAATTACTCTTACAGGTAAGACCAGTTCAGTAAATGTCTATGTTTTTACTGGTATGCGTGCTTCCAAACGTTATCGTGATGACTATGGGTTTTTCGCAGGCAGTAATACGCCTGGTGTAAACTGGTTAGGTGTGAAACAAATAATCCATAGCATTAAACGTCTGAGAAGAAAAGATCCCAAATCATTGATTATTGTTTGTCCCCATTGGCAAGGAGTCGACTATAGACCTGTTAAACCGAAAATGAAGAAGAAGTGTCAGCAACTCGTTGAGGCAGGGGCAAATTTTGTGTTTGCCAGTGGTACACATATGCTGAGCAATGTTGAGCGGTGGGGAACAGGAATAATTTGTTACTCAATTGGTAACTTTGTGTTTAATTCTAGCGGGCGATATGCAAAGTTTAATGCTCCCCCTTATAGTCTCCTTGTGAGAATGGAAATTTTAGAAACAGATAAGGGTTGGCGAGCAACTCCTGTGTTTTACCCCATTATTACGGATAATGCGTCCACTGATTTTCACGTCCAATTACTAGATGATTCAAGCGCAAGTGGTTTCAATCCAGCTTTAATCGGGCAGGGTGCGAAAAAGAGAAAACATAATGGGCATACCGGATTTTGGTTGGATGAATTAGACGAGTCAACTTTACACGACTATATATTGGGAAATACAAGTTTAAACAAGCTTGATTTTAACGACGAATTTGTATTGGAAGATCAGATAAATCAGCTTGAGAATCTGCATGATCAACTCGATTTACAGTTCCATGCTTATTATGATTATTTATTCAGAAGTAAGTTACTCAAAACTCGCAACGAGAAGTCTCGCAGTTATTTTGAGGCATTATCAGGAGCTGTTAAACGAGACTATGTTAGCCATTACATTTTAAGGAAGTTTGAAAGAAGTAAAGTTAGCTTACCCACTACGATATCGTTTAGGGACATAATGGTGGAGAATTCCAGCATCCGTCGTTTAGGTTGCCCTGATTATGCATGGAAGCTTGATAAAAAAAATACTGCATATAAGTTTGCTGATAGTATTGGACTGCGCAGACCAACAACCGATAACAACGTCTATCGCTTAGAGGATATACAACCACAGAGTGGTCCAGTAGTACTAAAACCTGTCAAAGGCACAGGTTCCATGGGTGTGTATCTTATCTTCACTAAGGATATTATTTTTTCTGTCCGGGATGGAATTTGGTTGAAGAGTTGGACAGAGGCAATAAATGATGCTATGAAGAAATGGCAGCAACGTAAGTTGGGTAAAAATACACTTTTGACCAAAGATGAATGGATGTTGGAAGAGCTCATCTTAAAGGAAAAAGGGGCGACCATGCCAGCATCTGATCTTAAGTTTTATTGTTTTTACGGCGAGGTGCTGTTAGTCGTGGAGATTGATCGTGCGTCGCAGTTCGGGAAGTTTTGTTATTGGGACTCAGACATGAATTTGGCTGATACCGGCAAATTCGGAGATAATCAATTCAATGGTGTTGGATTCGATAAAGAACACCTAGAGGTAGTGAAGAAAGTGAGTCTGGAAATACCCGCTCCCTTTGTTAGGATTGATATGCTTAATGGTTACGATGGACTGGTATTGGGTGAATTTACCCCGCGGCCAGGTAAGTTCCAAAATTTTAATGATAAATGGGACCGTAAACTGGGTGAGGCCTATCGCAGGGCTGAAGGTCGTATACAGACTGATTTGCTATCTGGTAAAACTTTTGATGCTTACACGAGTGTTTTTAAGTAGCAGATCAGTTTAATTTCGACTATATGACTTCTACAGCGCAAAATTTTGTTTTAAGGGAGTGAGCGCTAGATGAAAATTAAACGGATGTTTAAGGTTGCATATTATAAGGCACTTTGTGACTTGCTAGGTTCGAAAGATAAAGATTCAAACGTTGTGAAACGTTTCTACCAATTGGTTCCCGGCAAGGAGGCGGTGCATGTCTTCATTACGGGAAAGGTTACGGGGGTAGGTTACCGAAAGTGGTTGAGGCGAGAGTCGAAGAAACGTAAAGTCGATTGTTGGGTCCGCAATAAAGACAGAAACACAGTAGAAGCCGTGCTAATAGGACAAGGCCGAAAATTAGATGCGCTTGTTGATGCCGCCAACATGGGGCCAAAAAGAGCACAAGTTGATACCGTTAGACCTAAGTGGTTCCGTAAATCTTCTGAAGGGTTAGTTGGCAAAGCTGCAGCCGACAGCAATGGGGATTTAAAGGACGTTCTGCTTGGCAAGATAGGTTTAAGCAAAATTGACTTTAATGATGAAAATGTCCTCCGTAATCACATTGTACAGCTTGATGAATTACACCAGCACATTGATGAGCGGTTTAAGAGTTTTTATGATAAGCTATTCAGAAGTAAACCTCTAAAGACTCGTAGAGCTGAGTCCCGACAATTATATGAGAGGCTGGCTGCTATAGTTAAGAAGGATTATATTAGCCATTACACTCTTAGAAAGTTTGAAAGAAGCAAGGTAAATATTTTAAAGACAATTTCTTTCCGAGATATCATGGTAGAAAACTCAACAATTCGTCGTTTGGGATGTCCTGAGTACGCCTGGAAACTTGACAAAAAAAATATTGCATATCGATTTGCTGACGAGATTGGTTTGCGGCGACCTGCCTCGGATTCCAAAGTTTACAAACTATCAGATGTTGAACCTCAAAGCGGGCCTATTGTTCTTAAGCCGGTGAAAGCTACAGGTGCTATGGGCGTCTATCTGATCTTTGCGAAGGATAGAATATACTCAGCCAGGGATGGAATCTGGATGCGGTGTTGGGCTGAAGTTATTGATGATGCTGCCAGTAAGCTGGACAAACGTGCCCAGGGGAAGAACTCCTTGATGACAAAAGATGAGTGGATGTTAGAGGAACTAATTGTTGATCCGGATAATCCCAAAGTGCCGGCATCTGATTTAAAATTCTACTGTTTTTACGGTGAAGTTTTATTAATTCAAGAAGTAAACCGTGAGAGACATTATGGTAAAGTATGCTTCTGGGATCAGGATTTAATCGCTGTAAAAACGGGCAGGTATGATGACAAACTCTTCCAGGGATCTGGCTGCTTGCCGGAACATATGGAGACCGTCAAAAAAATCAGTTTACAAGTCCCTGCACCGTTTATTCGTATCGATATGCTTAAGGGGAAAGAGTTAGTCCTCGGAGAGTTTACCCCAAGGCCCGGTAAATTCGATGCTTTCAACGATGAGTGGGATCGTAAATTTGGTGTCGCCTATCGAAAGGCCGAGGCTCGAATTAAAAGCGACTTGTTGAATGGAAAAGGATTTGACGCGTTCAAAAAAACCTTCCGGGTCTAATTCTACTACGGCTCAATTTAAGTGACTGTTGCTTCCGGGGTCTAGAACGAAAACTTGAAGATTGTGTCTCTTTTACAGTAATCTCATAACAATAGTTGGCACTTACTTTGTATGTTTTGTTCCCAATTGTTTGGTATAATAGGCTTTATAATGGGACAAGTCATAGGAAAGATGGTGTATCACATGAAGAAATATCTCCAGGAGATGTATCGCAGAAAAGATCTCCTTGTTTATCTTGTTTTTTCCGGACTGAAGGCGGAGCACCGGAACAGCTTCCTTGGGTATTTCTGGTGGGTGCTCGACCCACTGCTTCGCGTCGCAATATATTATTTTCTGGTTGGGATACTCAGAGGTAGAGCTGAGGGCTTTGATTTCGTCGGCTTCTTGGTAATTGGCCTGATGGGTTGGCGCTGGACTGCTTCAACTATGAGCAGGTCTGCTAAAGCAATAACCGGTAAGGCTGGAATAATATCAAAGGTGTATCTGCCAAAGCTCATATTCCCTATCGGCACGACTTTTACACAAATGGTCAATTTTTGTTTTAGCCTGAGTATTATTGCCTTGTATCTGATCATTTCCCAGACAATTCCCGGAATGAACCTTATTTGGTTGCCGTTTATTATGTTAATCCAGTATGTATTCCTACTGGCCATTAGTATGGTTTTAAGCTATTCTGCAGTCTTTATTCGGGATATTGAAAACCTGTTGCGCCATATTACAAGGCTCTGGTTTTACAGCTCACCAGTCATCTGGGAACATGGGCGTTTGGGACCGGACTACCAATGGTTTGTTGACCTGAACCCGATGGCATCGATTTTAAATAGCTATCGTAATATTTTCTTGTATGATGCCGCACCGATGTTCAATAAGCTGCTTATTATCGGGGGCATATCTTTGGTTGTTGTAGTTGTAATGACCTACTACTACAGTCGTAACGAGCACAAAATGATAAAGCTACTTTAGAGGAATTGGGCCATCAGGGAGCAATCCGTATTTGTGAGCAATTTTGGGGTGGGATTTACAATGAAAAATCAGATCTATCCAGTCAAACCAATAAGCTTTAAGTTAGGTGGCGCCGAGTCCTCGGAAATAGCACAGTATCTTCATGCGATGTATTTCAAGCATCGTCTGGAGTATCTCAATAAGTGTAAGAAAATCCCTGGCAGCAGTCTTGTTCGCTCCTGGAATTGGTACTACAAAGAGGTCTTGCTTGAATCTATCCATCGCGTTTCCAGAAGCGGAAGAAGAATAAAAAAGGTTTATGGCATTCCACTCACAAAGCAATTTCTAGACATTATCAAAATGTCTCTTTCGTTACCTGCCCGTCCCCAGGAGTACTACATTTTCGACTTGTTCAAGCAACCAAACAGAGAAGTAGCACGGGAGTATATCTTTCGACATGAAGTTAAAAACGTGCTGTATAAAATGTTAATCAATACCCCAAAGATAGCTAAGAAATCGCCCCTTACCAACAAAGGCAGATTTGCCCGTAAAGCACTGCGTAATGGCCTTGCGATAGCACCTACAATCTGCACTATTAATAAGGGTAAGGTAAAGTACTACAATGAACACTCGCCCCAGGGAGATGTGTTCGTCAAGACTTTGAGTGGCCGTGGAGGTAAAGGCGCAGACCTCTGGCAGTACGATCAGGAGACAAATTTATTTACCCATAGTAAGGTCAAAGGTAAATATAAGTTAGAAGATGTTTTAGAGCTCTATTCCAAAAAGAGCAAAAAGGAATCCTATATTTTTCAGCAGAAGGTATCTAACCATCCAGACCTGTCTGAGATAGCATGTAATGCTCTATCAACTTGTAGAATTGTCACCATGCTAAACGAAAACGATCAACCCGAAGTTGTGACTGCTGTATTAAGGATGGCAGCTAGAGCCGATAGCATCGTTGATAATATTCATCGAGGCGGCATTGCAGCTCCGATTGATATAATAGATGGACGTTTGGGGAAGGCAACGAATCTCGGTGTGGTTGACCGCGTCGAACGCCTCTCCAACCATCCTGTTTCCGGTGCGAAAATTGAAGGGCGTGAGCTGCCATTCTGGCCTGATGCCATTAGCGCAGCGCTGCATGCTCATGAAGTTTTTCGTCCCCGAGTAATTATCGGCTGGGATATTGCGATTACTGCATTCGGTCCTGTCATAATTGAAGGGAATGCACAACCATGTGTAGATTTAATCCAACGCCCTTACGACAAACCGCTGGGAAATTCTCGTTTCGGTGAGTTATTGGCATACCATCTCCGTAAACTCAACTTCGGCTAGGCGCCAAGGCACCTACCAGATTAAACAATAAAGGCGTGGTTCGATGAAACTTCAGGCAAATGCTGAACCAGCAAAAAACTATTCTGTCATAGCAAAAGATTTGGGGATAAAATATCTAGCTGGCCGAAAAGGCGAAGATTTAAAATCCCTGGTCCTCAACCCCCGCGTTCGAAGCGGTGTATTTTGGGCACTCAGGCAAGTGGATTTTTCCTGCTTTGCCGGGGACGTAGTGGGGATTATCGGGTCCAATGGTGCAGGAAAAACTACGCTTTGTCGCGTAATCTCTAACTTACTTCGGCCAGATGAAGGGTCAATGACTGTCAAGGGGGAGGTTTCCGCCCTCCTATCTATGGGGACTGGGTTTAACCATGGGTTATCGGGAAAAGACAACATTTTTCTCAATGGGATGATGCTTGGATTCTCAAAAAAAGAGATAACAAAAATGTACGATGACATCGTTGAGTTCTCCGGCCTGCATGAGTTTATTAACCAACCTATAAAAAAGTATTCTTCAGGTATGCGTTCCCGGTTAGGCTTCAGTATTGCCACAATGCTTAACCCTGAAATTCTGGTTTTAGATGAGGCGTTAAGTACTGGTGACGCTGATTTTAAAGCACGGGCGATGCAAAAAACCAAAGAACTTGTTGCCAACGCGAAAATAGTGATTATTGTTTCGCACAATATAGATTTTATCGCTAAAAACTGCTCAAAAGCCGTGTGGATTGACAGGGGGCGGGTAATGGCCCATGGCGAACCCGCCGAGGTTTGCGACAAATACCGTGCAATGGTAGCGGAAAAGCGGCTCAAGAAGCCGCCCAAGCGTTTGCGCTTGCGTAAAACCGAGACCCTGCCTGGTGACGAAATAGTGATTGAAGCTAAAGACCTCGGCCTCAAGTACAATTTGGATGGGAAAGATTTTTGGGCATTGAGACATTGCAATCTGGCTGTCAAAGAGGGAGATATTCTTGGGGTCATTGGCCATAATGGCGCCGGAAAATCTACACTTTGCAAATTGATTAGTGAGATTCTTAAACCTGATGAAGGCTCAATCAGTGTAAAGGGTAACATCAATGCTCTACTCAGTTTGGGATCTGGGTTCAACCGGCAGTTGTCCGGGAGAGATAATATTTTTCTCAATGGTTTGTTGCTGGGGATCCCCAAAAAAGAGCTGGAGTATCTTTATGATGATATTGTCGAGTTCTCCGGGCTGGAGAAATCGATTCATCTGCCAGTAAAGAACTACTCCAGCGGTATGGTATCCCGGCTTGGGTTTAGCATTGCTGCTATGTTGGAGCCAGATATCTTTATCATTGATGAAGCTTTGTCAGCTGGCGATATGTCCTTTTATGAGCGGGCAAGTGAGCGGATTCAGGAAATGGTGAAAAGCGCCAAAGCGGTTGTGATTGTTACTCACAGCATGAAGTTTGTGCAGAATGTTTGTACCCGAGCTGTCTGGATGAAGCAGGGCAATATAATTCAAGAAGGTAATCCCGGGGAAATCATTGAGATGTATAGACAGGATGTTCGCCAAGCTAGAGCGAAGATGAAGTAAATATGGCTAGCCCTCTCCTGTTTTTGGGGAGGGTTTGCTTCTTCATTTAGCATTCAATAGGTGTTGATTGCGTGTTATAATGGTTAAAGTTATATCTATCAATTTGCTAAGGGGGCAAGGCGATGAAAGTACGTAAAGCAATCATTCCTGCCGCAGGGCTTGGCACCCGGTTCCTGCCGGCCACAAAAGCTCAACCCAAGGAAATGTTGCCTATTGTCGACAAGCCTGCTATCCAGTATATCGTTGAGGAAGCAGTGGCTAGTGGCATCGAAGAAATCTTGATTGTAACCGGCCGCAACAAGGGGTCCATGGAAGATCACTTTGACCGCAATATTGAGCTAGAGCTGGCTCTTAAAAACAAGGACGATGATGAGCTGCTCTCTTTAACTAATACAGTCGACGACAGGGTTACAATTCATTATGTTCGGCAAAAGACACCCCTAGGTTTGGGACATGCCGTTGGCTGCGCCAGGACATTTGTGGCCGATGAGCCGTTCGCTGTGCTTTTGGGTGACGATATTGTGGACAATCCTGTGCCCTGTACCAAGCAATTGATAGATATTTATGAGCAGTGCCAGTGCACAGTCCTGGGAGTGCAGGAAGTGGCCCGGGAAGCCGTAGATAAATATGGTATATTAAAAGTGCAGTCGGTTGAGGGTAGCTTGTATAGGGTCGAAGATCTGGTGGAAAAGCCGGCTGTTGAAGAAGCCCCTTCCCACATTGCTCTGCTTGGCCGCTATGTAATTACTCCGGAAATATTTGCGGCGTTGGAGAAAACTGTGCCGGGGAAGCAGAATGAAATTCAACTTACTGACGCGCTGCGGATTCTAGGAAGGTTTCAGGACATCTACGCTTACCATTTTGCCGGCAAACGATATGATGTCGGGAACAAGCTGGGGTTCCTGGAAGCCACAGTAGAGTTCGCCCTCAAACGACCGGATCTTGCAGGGCCATTTCGGGAGTATTTAGCACAGCTGATGAAGACACCACTTGCTCAGGCGGAGGTTGCTGTGTCAAAGGGAAAAGATCCAGGGAAATAGATATGTTATGTTGGACTCAGGGGGTAATTCATGACCTGGTTGTTGGAAGTAGTTACATTAGAAATTAAGGTTTTATTCATTTCAATGCTGCCTGTTATTGAGTTGCGGGGCGGGATTCCCTTTGGTGTTGCCATGGGGTTGTCACCGGTACATGCCACTTTGTTAGGGATTTTTGGCGGCATTGTTCCCGTACCCTTTATTTTGCTAATGATTCGCCCGTTTCTTGAGTTTTTGCATGCAAGGAATATTTTCCGGTCTTTGATATATAAGCTGACTCATACTACAATTAAAAATAAATCCCGGATCCAGAAATATGGTTTTTGGGGAATTATTTTAGTCGTGGCAATTCCGCTGCCCGGGACAGGAGTGTGGTCTGGTAGTTTTGCGGCAGCGCTTCTTGATTTACGGATCAAGCGGGCCTTGCCGGCAATATTTATTGGGAATGCGATTGCAGGACTCATATTCTTTATTATTACCTATGGCGCGTCGATTGGGCTTGGGTAAAGTCTGATTAATGGAGGGAAGCGTTATGAAGATAGCTGTGGTTGGTACTGGGTATGTTGGGCTTGCCAATGCCGTCTTGCTGGCCCAACATAATGAAGTGGTGGCTTTGGATATAGACGCATCCAAAGTAGATATGATTAATCAGGGCAGGTCGCCAATTGCTGATACGGAGATAGAGGATTATCTTGCTAACAAATCGTTGAACCTTGTGGCGACGACTGATAAACACGCCGCTTATCATGGCGCCAAGTATGTAATTATCGCTACTCCCACAGATTATGATCCGGACACGAATTACTTTAATACCAGCAGCGTGGAATCGGTGATTGAAGATGTTTTAGCGATTAATTCCGATGCAAGAATGATAATTAAGTCTACGGTTCCGGTAGGCTATACAAAAGAAATTAAAGAGCGGTTTGAAGCGAATAATATTATCTTCTCGCCGGAGTTTCTGCGCGAAGGTAAAGCTCTCTACGATAACCTGTACCCCTCTCGGATTATTATCGGGGAGAAATCGGAGCGGGCAAGGGAGTTTGCTGATTTGTTACAGCAAGGTGCATTAAAAGAGGAGATTCCTGTATTACTTATTGAGTCTACGGAAGCAGAGGCAGTAAAACTCTTCTCCAACACCTACTTGGCAATGCGTGTTGCCTATTTCAATGAACTGGATACTTATGCAGAGCTCAAGGGATTGGATGCCCGGGAAATAATTGAGGGGGTCGGCTTAGACCCCAGGATAGGCTCCCATTACAACAACCCTTCCTTTGGTTATGGGGGGTACTGCTTGCCCAAGGACACCAGGCAATTGTTGGCCAACTATGTAGGCGTGCCCAACAATCTTATTGGCGCTATCGTTGATGCAAATGAAACCAGGAAACAGCATATTGCCAGAATGATTCTTGATAAGCAGCCAAAGGTTGTCGGTATTTACCGCCTGACCATGAAGACCGGCTCGGATAACTTCCGTGCTTCGGCTATCCAGGGGGTTATGGAGTATATCCGGAAGGCCGGGGTTGACGTGGTAATATATGAACCTGGGGTTTGGGAAGCAAGCTTCAACGGCTACAAAGTTGTTCGGGGCCTGGATGAATTCAAACAAGTAGCAGATATAATTGTTTCCAACAGACTAGCTTCTGAACTTGAAGATGTTGCAGCTAAAGTATATACCCGGGACATATTTAACCGGGATTAATCTGGGGCTGTCGCACTAGCGGCCTCTGAAAACTTGAGTTAGATACGTTTAACAATTATTTTACGGTACAGACAAGCAGGAGTTGGGGTGCTATAATTCTTCTAATAGACATGGGAGAGGACGGAAGATGCGTCTATGAAAAAGATACTCTATAGCTTTATAGCGGGATTACTAATATTCGCACTCTGGTTTGCCGGTTCACTGTATATGGATATTCGGGAGATTTATCGGGACCGGGATGATGATTATGACTTTGCTGACGACTATGATGAAGAAATACCGGAGCCGCCGGAATTGGACTCCTTTTCCTTGGCTGATCCAGGTTTCATCGCCGACCCTGAGCGGGTGAACATTCTTCTGATCGGCGTCGATGGTGACGCCAGCGCCCGGGCGCCGCGCAGCGATTCGATAATGCTTTTCAGCGTCAATAAGAAAACCGGTGACCCGGTTTTAATTTCCATTCCCCGGGACACCTATGTGCAAATACCAGGTAGACGGGCGGATAAAATAAACCACTCCCATGCCTTTGGCGGTGCTGCGTTACTTCGGGAGTCGGTATCTGGGTTCATGGATGTGCCGGTAGATTATTATCTCAGGGTAAACTTTGACGGCTTTAAAGGGATTGTGGACATGCTTGGCGGGGTAAATATCTATGTTGAGCGGGATATGCCCAACCGGAAGCTCTGGAAGGGGCAGCAGGTTCTGACTGGGGAACAGGCTCTTTGGTATGTGCGAGACCGGGAAGATGGAGATTTAAATCGAGCCGCACGCCAACAACAGTTTCTGGTTGCTGTTGCAAAGCAGGCACAGTCTGCGCCTTTTACCCAGTTTTCACCTTTGATTCGTGAAGGGGTTAAGCATGTGGACACTGACATGCCAATGATGACTTTGCTGGATTTTGCCCAGCAGTTTTGGAATATGGACCCTGATGCGGCGAATAGGTACGTTATTCCGGGAAGCGGGTTTATGCATGAGGGAGTTTATTACCTGCAACCGGATATTGAGGTGGCCAGGACATTTGTAAACAAAAATCTGAAGGTGCCCAAGTAGATAGAGAGTTCGCTCCCCTCATGTGAGGGGAGTTTTTATTTTGGAGGGAAAAACAGTCACTTGTCGAATTTAATTGTTTTTGCTGAACCATATAGCCCAAAAGTTGACTGTATTGCCTGTCCAACAACTGCTAGGTATAATGACCTTATCTTATGAAAGGAAAGGACGCCCCGTTAGCGTGCTACCCATTACAGCAGCACCAGGGCGTCCCAACTCAAAAACCATGGTCATTATAT